>NZ_JAMYLA010000007.1:0-162503 GCF_040317725.1 Mesorhizobium sp. M1396
TCGGCCGCGGTTGCCCGCCGCACGTTGTTTGGGGGGCGCTGCGCGGCCCCAAAATTCGCGCCGGTCTTGCTCGCCCCTCCGGGCCCGTTGGCCGTATTCCGGGGGCCGGGGGCCGCCCCCCCCCCACGGTTCATAGGCCAGCCTACATGCCGAGCGAAGCCTTGTAGAGCTTGACCTGGTTGTCGCGGCCGATCTGGTCGGTCAGCTTCTCCCAGGCCGCCGCAATGGCGTCTGCGCCTTCCTGCGCCTTCATCTTGCCGGCGAAGGTGTTGGCCAGAATGTCCTCGGCGGCGCTGTAGTACTGGAAGATGCCGGGGATGCGTGGCTCGATCGCCGCGTTCGGATGGTTGTAGCTGTCGGATTCCGACTTGAGATACGAGGTGATGAAGGCCTCGTCGTAGCCGGCGGCAACCCATTCCGGAATGTCGAAATGCGAGTTGCGGTAGGGTTGGAAGCCCGACGGATACATCGCCGTCCAGATTGACAGGTCCTTGCCGCCGAGATGGGCGGCGGCGGACCATGCCGCCTTCTTCTTCTTCTCGTCGCTGTCGACGCGGGCCATGACATAGACGCCCCAGCCGAGATAGGCGCAGTTCGGCGCATAGTTCGGGCCGCTGGCGAGCTTGTCCCATTTGCCTGTCTTGGAGTTGTAGACATCGTCCGAGCCCGGCAGGATCGAGAAGCCGGTGACATCGCCGACGACCGAGGAGTCGTTGGTCTTGACGTTTGAGCCGACGTCGCCCCACCAGGTGACCATCGAGCCGGTGCCGGCCAGGAACTGCTGGAAGGCAGTCGTGTTCGGATCGGCGTTGATCTGGTCTGCGGGTTCGGACGGCAGCGCGTCGATGACGTCCTGGATGGCGCGCACCCAGGCCGGATTGTTGACGCGCGGCTTCATCGTGTCGGCGTCGAACAGCCAGGCCTTGTCGTCCGGATGCTTGGCATAGGCGCTAGCGCGGCTGCCGAGGAAATAGAAGCCGAAACCGCCCCACGCCTTGGGCGCGTCGAGATAGCCAAAGACGTCCTGGTCCTTGAGCTTCTTGCCCTTGAGGAACTTCGTCACCGCCTGCACCTGCTGCCAGGTCTTCGGCACGCCCCACTCGCCTTCACCGCCGCCATCCTTCCAGGCCTTGGCGAGGTCGGCATCGGCGAACACGTCGGTGCGGTAGTTGAAATTGTGCGCGTCGCCGTCGACGGTCACGCGATATTGCTTGCCGTCCCAGGTGCCGACCGGCGGCTGCAGATAGGCCACGACGTCCTTCATGTCGATCTGGTCCTTGACCCAATCCGGCATTTCCGACGTCAGACCCTTGCCGCAGACATCGCCTTCGAACGGTGCGCCCATCTCGATGATGTCGAAATCGACGGTGCCGGTGGCGATCGACTGCTGCAGGCGGGCGTTGTAATCGGCCTGCGCCAGGTCGATCCAGTTGATCTTGGCGCCGGTATAGGTCTCCCATGGCTTCAGGAAGCCGCGGAACAGAACATTGTGCAGGTTCTGGTTGTTGAGACCCATGAAGGTCAGCTCGACGCCGGCGAATTCGCCTTCCTTGACGTTGGCCTTGGTGGCCTCGAGGCAGAGCTCACCGACCTTCTGGAAATCAGCATCCGTCGGCTGGCCTTTGCCGACGCCGGGAATCTGCAGGATTTTGGAGCGAAGTTCGCTTGCGGCGGAAGCCGGGCGCGTCAAGGCGCCAAGCCCGGCGCCCGATGCGGCTGCAATCGCGGCCATGCTGGCCGCACCCTTCAATATGTCGCGCCTTGTGGCGCCGGCACGAACCAGTTTCTCGTAAAGATCCGTTCTCATTGCCTGTTCCTCCCAGAATTCAGTGTGAATAAGTGACCAACTGTCGGACGCTGGAGCGCCAACGATGCTCCCGGTTCGGAAACGAATTAGCAGGACCCCACCCTGCGTTGATTGAAGTTCCGATTGCGGATCGGGTACCGACATTTTGACCAGCGCCTGCCACTATTCTCGCAACCAAACGCCGTGTCAACGAGAACGGGTTTACCTGTATCAGACTGACTTGCCCTGACCGGTCGCGTTGGTTAGCTTCTGCGCCTACGGTTAATGGAACCGACGGGGGAGATATGGCGCAAGTCGCGATCAGCAAGGTGGCCAAGGCATTCGGAACCGTCAAGGTTCTGCACGAAGTCAGCGTCGACATATCGGACGGACAGTTCGTGGTGCTGGTTGGCCCTTCGGGTTGCGGCAAGTCCACGCTGCTCAGGATGGTGGCCGGGCTGGAAACCGTCTCCGCCGGCACGATCGCCATCGGCGACCGTATCGTCAATCATCTGCCGCCGGCCAAGCGCGACATCGCCATGGTGTTCCAGAACTATGCGCTCTATCCACACAAGACGGTTGAGCAGAACATGGCCTTTGCGCTCAAGCTGCGGAAAACCGATCCGGCCGTGGTCGCCGAGCGGGTCAAGCGCGCCGCCGACATCCTCGACCTCAATCCCTATCTGAAGCGCTATCCCCGCCAGCTTTCCGGCGGCCAGCGCCAGCGCGTGGCGATGGGCCGCGCCATCGTGCGCAATCCGCAGGTGTTCCTGTTCGACGAGCCGCTCTCCAATCTCGACGCCAAGCTGCGCGTGCAGATGCGCACCGAGATCAAGGAACTGCACCAGCGGCTGAAGACCACCACCATCTACGTCACCCACGACCAGATCGAGGCCATGACCATGGCCGACAAGATCGTCGTCATGCGCGACGGTCGCATCGAGCAGGTCGGCGCGCCGCTGGAACTGTTCGACCGGCCGGCCAATCTGTTTGTCGCCGGCTTCATCGGTTCGCCTTCGATGAACCTGCTCAAGGGCGTCATGCGCAAGGGCGCCAAGCCGGGTGTCGACATCGCGGGTACGCTGTTCCCGGTTGCATCGGACAATGCCGCACAGGACGGCCAGGCCATCGTCTATGGCGTGCGGCCGGAGCATCTCGAAATTCATCCCGATGGCGTGCCGGCGAAGATTTCGGTGGTTGAGCCGACCGGCTCGGAAACGCTGGTCTTCCTGCGCTTCGGCGAAGGCGAGATGGTGGCGCTGTTTCGCGAGCGCCACGACTTCAAGCCGGGCGACACGCTCACCCTGAAGCCGCGGCTCGACCAGGTCCACCTTTTCGACGCCGAGACCGGCAAGCGTCTCTGATCTCAACCGGACTTCACGAGGAATATCATGCTCAAAGGCATCAACCCGCTGCTCAATGCCGACGTGCTGCAGGCATTGCGGGCAATGGGCCATGGCGATGATTTGATCATCGCCGACACCAATTTTCCGTCCGATTCGGTGGCGCGCCAGACCGCGCTCGGCCGCCTGCTGCGCATCGATGCGTCGGCCGCCGAGGTTGCAAAGGCGGTGCTGTCGCTCTACCCGCTGGACACGTTCGTCGACGACTCGGCCGCGCGCATGGAAATCGTCGGCAAGCCGGATGAGATTCCGCCCGTGCAGAAGGAAGTGCAGAAGGAAGTCGACGCGGCCGAGGGCAAGTCGTGGCCGATGATAGCGGTCGAGCGCTATGCCTTCTACGAGCGCGCCAAACAAGCCTATTGCGTCATCCAGACCGGCGAGCGCCGCTTCTATGGCTGCTTCGCCTTCCGCAAGGGCGTCGTTCCGCCGGATGCGGAGTAGCGGCATGGCTTCGGGCAAGCCGGTCGTCATATTGGGCGTCTTCGTCGCCGACACCGCCTACAGGGCACAACGGCAGCCGCGCATGGGGGAAACCCTCCTCGGTACATCCTTCACGCTGGGTCCGGGCGGCAAGGGCTCGAATCAGGCGGTCGCCGCCGGCAAGCTTGGCGCCGACGTCACCTTCCTCACCCGCCTCGGCGTCGACCCCTTCGCCGACATGGCCAGGCAGACCTGGGCGCGGGCGGGCGTCAAGAATGCCGTCATCGACACGCCGGAAAGCTATACCGGTGCCGCCTACATCTTCGTCGAGGAGACGACCGGCAACAACGCCATCATCGTCAGCCCCGGTGCCGCCATGCTGATCTCGCCGGCCGATATCGAAGCCAATGCCGGGTTGATCGGCGGTGCCGGCGTCTTTGTCACCCAGCTCGAACAGCCGATCGAAGCAGCCATGCGGGCGCTGGAGATCGCGCGTGGGGCAGGGGTGACGACGATCCTCAACCCGGCCCCGGCGGCAAAGCTTCCCGACCGCATCTACACGCTCTGCGACTATCTCACGCCCAACGAGACCGAGACGGAGGAACTGACCGGGATGAAGGTCTCCTCGGTCGATGAGGCGCGCCGCGCCGCGGACAGTCTGCTTGAAAAGGGCGTCGGCACGGTCATCGTCACACTGGGTGACAAGGGCGCGCTTTTGCACTCGAAGGACCGCTCCGACCATGTTCCCGCCATCAGTGCCGGCCCAGTGGTCGAAACCACAGGGGCGGGCGATGCCTTCAATGGCGGGCTGGCCGCGGCCCTTTCGCGAGGCGTGGAGCCGTTGCAAGCCGTGCGCTTTGCTTGCGCGGTCGCCGGAATTTCAGTGACGCGACCAGGAACCGCGCCGTCGATGCCGACGCTGCAGGAGGTCGAAGCGCTGCTGGCGAGGGGGTAGGATCAAGACCCAGATGGATCCCCTGTCGCTCGTTGTTATAGTTTAGAGGTTTCTGGCGCTTTGCAATCTGACGGTATGTCGAAGAAACGGCTGAGCAGGAGACAAGCATGTTTGGGCGAAATCGCCGTCTTGCAACGGAACACACTATTTCAGCCGTTCGCCCGTTTGTCGGAATATTCCAGAATCTGAACGGTATTCCAGCGGGCTTCTGGCGCGATGAGTATGTTCTCGGCTTTCTTGGGTTTATGATTAGCTTTCACGCTAACTACACGTCCGGTCGACAGCTGTCACGGGAGGATAAGGGTCATCTGCTCAACGACGTCTTTACTGCATTGTCGAACATGAACGGACAAGCAATCAGTGAAGAATACGTTCGCTTGGCCACGCTCGCCCACAAGGATTCTGATTTTGAGGAAGGCGCAGACAATGCCGCCATATGCGCATTTGCCTCGATAGGCAAAATGAATGAACAAGGCAGACCACTGTATGAGAAGGCAAAAGAAGTAGCAGCGGCACAAGATAAACCGAATGACCTAGGTACCATAGTGGGCGTTCTAATGCACAAGCTCTTTTATGAGCGGTTGGCAGAGCGATTCAACTCCGGAGCAAGCTAAGATTGCGAACCCTGAGAACGCTGGGATTTCTCGAAGAGTCAAACCCAGATCCGAAAGGATCTGAGTTACCTCTTGCAACAAGACATTTTTGACAATCAACGTCGACATTTATCCGACCAAGAGCTTGTATCCCTTCAGAGAAATGGCGCGAGTGACGGCGATCGAACCCGCGACCTCCGGCGCGATGGGCCGGCACTCCAGTACGTCCCCGCTTACAAGCCGAGGAACCGGAAGCCGGATAAGGTTTCCAAAAATGCGGATGCTGAATTGGGGTGCAGGGATTGCCGAAGGTCAGTCGCTGGGGGAGCGCCTGTTGCCAATGAGGCGTTTTGCGACTAAATATGACCAACGGTAGTCATATGGAGCAACCTACAATGAAGGAAATCCAACTGAAGGATGCAAAGGCGACCCTGTCCGCCGTAGTTGATCAGGCGGTTTCCGGCGAGCCCTCCGTCATTACCCGACACGGTCGCAAGGAAGCCGTCGTCTTGGCTTTCGAGGAGTATGAGAGGCTTTCCAAGGTACCAACCTTTGGCGAACTCCTCGACGCGTTCCCTGGTGGGCCCGAGGACATTCCCGAACGCACTCGCAGACCCGCGCGCGCGTTGCGTGAGGGCGATTTCTGACCGTGTATTTGATGGATACCAACATCGTGTCGGCAACATCGCCGATCGCGAGGGCCGAAGTCGGCCCTATGGTTTTTTCGGCATGGTTGCGTCGGGACAGCGAACGCCTGTTTCTCTCAGCCGTCACCATTGCCGAGATCGAGGCGGGCATTACACGCGCCGACCGCATCGGAGCCACTACGAAGGCCGCGCGGCTGCATCGTTGGCTGGCTTCCGTCGAACACCTCTATGCGGGCCGCATCCTTGCCTTTGGCATAGAGGAAGCGCGCCACGCCGGAGCGATCATCGACCGGGCGCGGGCGCATGATCCTGGGTTCGAGGATATCGCCATCGCCGCCACGGCAGCGGCGCACGGCTTTACGGTCCTGACCGCAAACGAGCGGCATTTCACGCCTTTGGGAGTGCCGTTTCTCAATCCCTTGAAGGGGCTTCCACCCAGTTGAGGTCGCCACACTGTTCGTTACGCTCTCAATCGGTAGCGGATTCAAAGCTGACACTGGTCTAAGTTATTGAAAAATATGGTGGGCGATGACGGGCTCGAACCGCCGACATCTTCGGTGTAAACGAAGCGCTCTACCAACTGAGCTAATCGCCCGCTCCGGGCCGGACCTTTAAGCGGTCGGGACCGGCTTCGCAAGGCTAAATGAACAGGCAACGCCCTGTTCGCAGGCCGTATTTGCGAACAAAATGCCGGCTGTCAAAAAACCTTCTCCAGTTTGTTGTTATGATGGTTTGGTGCGCTTGACACCCGGTGGCGAACCCCTTATCCAGCGCCCCAACGACGAACACGGCTGACACGTGCTCGTCAATGCGCGGGTGTAGCTCAGTTGGTTAGAGTGCCGGCCTGTCACGCCGGAGGTCGCGGGTTCGAGCCCCGTCACTCGCGCCATTTCTCCTAAGGGTATCAAATCCCTTGCATCGGAGAAATGTAGACGTTGAATGTCAAAAATTTCTTGTTGCAAAAGCAACTCAGATCCCTCGGAATCTGAGTTCTATCTGCTGGTCAACACGCCATAAGAGATCACGGCGGCAAGAGCCGAAAATCATTGCCTTCCGGTAGCAGCTGCCCGCCGTCGACGATGATGGTCGTGCCGGTGATGTAGCTGGCATCGTCGGAGGCGAGGAACAGGAAGGCGTTGGCCACGTCGCGCGGGCTGCCGAGGCGGCCGAGCGGGATGGAGTCCTCCATGTTCTTGATATAGGCGGCGCCACGATGCAGCTCGATCGCCTCGGTCAGGATGTTGCCGGGCTCGACGCCGTTGACGGTGATGCCGTAGCCGGAAAATTCCAGCGCCGCCGCACGAATGAAGCCGTTGATGCCGGCCTTGCTGGCCGAGTAATGGCCATGGCCCGGGCTGGTGACGTGCGGGCCGGTGATGGACGAGGTGTAGAGCATGCGGCCAAAGCCTTGCGCCTTCATCGGCACCAGGGCCGCGCGGCTGGCATTGAAGGTGCCGCGCAGATTGACCGCCATGACACGGTCCCAGTCGTCGGCGCTGGTGTTTTCGATCAGCTGCCAGGGATAGATGCCGGCGTTCTGCACGATGATGTCGAGGCGGCCATGGCGCTTTAGCGCTAGCGCCACGGCGGCCTCGGCGTCGCTCATTTGCGAGATGTCGGTGCGGATGAAGGGGACGCCGAGCTCGTCCGCGGTCGCTTGCCCCGCCTTGACCTCGGTGTCGGCGAGCACCAGCCTCGCGCCTTCCTCGGCAAAGCGCAGGGCGATGCCCTTGCCGATGCCGCGGGCGCTGCCGATGATCAGCGCCACCTTGTCTTGCAACCGATTGGTCATGCGAGCCGTCCTGTCATGCGAGTCTTTGGCGGATGGTTTGCTTGAAAGCGTCGAGCAGCACGGCGGCCAGCACCAGCAGGCCATGGATGACCTGGGTGAAATTGGCCGGCAGGCCCATCAGGTTGATCGCCGTGTTGATGGCCGAGAGCAAAAGCACGCCGGCATAGACGCCGGGCAGGGTGCCGACGCCGCCTTTCAGGCTGACGCCGCCGATGACGACGGCGGCGAAGGCGTTGAACAGCAGGCCGACGCCGAGATTGGCGGTGGCGCCCGAGGTGCGGATCGCCAGCAGCCAGCCGGCAAGGCCGGCGATGGCGCCGGCGAGTACGAAGGCGATGACGAGATTGCGGTTGACGCGGATGCCGGCACGGAAGGTTGCGGTCTCGTTGCCGCCGATCATCACGAGATGCCGACCAAACGGCGTCTTGGCCATGATCAGCGAAAAGACGACGAAACAGGCGACCGCGATCCAGGCGGTCAGCGGCAGGCCGATCAGGCGCTGGATGCCGAACCAGCGGATGGCCGGCGCAAGATCCTGTGCCGAGCGGCCGCCCGAAATCACCAGCACGAGGCCGCGCACCCAGATGTAGGACGCCAGCGTGATGATGAAGGCGCTCATCTTCACCTTGACCACCAGGTAGCCGTTGAAGGCGCCGATGATGCCGCCGACGGCCAGCGCAACGAACAGCGAAACCGGAACCATCAGCCATTCCGGATGCAATTTCACGCCCATGCCGATGCCCGACGAGCAGAACAGGATGCCGACCGCCATGGCGCTGAGCGCTGCCACGGATTCGACCGACAGGTCCATGTGACCGGCGATGATGACCAGCGCCAGGCCGATCGACATGACGCCGAGCACGCTGGAAGCCTCGATGATGTTGGCGAAGATGCCGAGCTGGAAATAGTTCGGAACAAAGATGGAAAAGACCACCAGCACGAACAGCAGCATGAACCAGACGAGGTTGTCGAGAACGAACTCCAGGGCTTTGCGTGTGCGCGGGTTCATGGGCTGATCCGGTTGGCGCATGCCCCGCGAAATCAATTCGATTTCGTCTGGTCCAGGCGCGGATTCAAATTCGCCACGGCGTCCTTTCGGACGCGGCGTTGTGAAAGGGCAGGCTCCGGGCCGCCACGGCCCGGAGCGCTTTCGGATGACTAGTCGACCGACTTGACGGTGTCCGTCGGCGGCTTCTGGTTGCCCCAGAAGGCCGGGTTGTCGACGTTCTCCTTGGTGATGGCGGCACCAGGGATCTTGATGTTCGGGCCCCAGGCTTCCTTGGTCACGGTCGATTTCAGGCCAAGCACCTCATACTCGCCGGGCTTGATCTCTTCCTTCTTGGCGATCTTGTCCATGAACATGGCGACGGCCGCGGCCTGCGCGTAGAGCGGCTGCTCGACTTCGACGTTGAGCCAGCCCTTGCGGATCAGGTCGAGGCCGACCGGAGCGCCGTTCGAGCTCATCAGCATGACGTCGCCCGGCTTCTTGCCGGCGGCCTCGAGCGAGGCGACGGCAGCGACCGAAAGGTGCGCGGCATGGCTGAAGATCAGGTCGATGTCGGGGTTCGCCAGCATCTGGTCGGCAACGATGGTGCCGGCATTGCTGGCTTCCCACTGCATGGCCGGAAGCGAGATGATCTTGACGTCCGGAAACGCCTTCATCTTCTCTTCAAAGCCCTTCTGGATGTCGAGCGTGTAGGGGTCACCGGGGTCACCGAGCACCTGCAGTATCTTGCCCTTCACCGAGCCGTTCTTGGCTTTCAGCAGCTTCTCGGCCTGCTCGGCGGCGACGTAGCCGATCTCGACCGTTCCGGCGACAGAGGTGAAGTCGGACGGTGTCGACGTGATCTGGCGGTCGAACTCGACCACCGGGATGCCGGCTGCGCGGGCGGCCTCGATGGACGGTTTCAGCGCATTGAAGTCGACCGCCGCCAGGATGATGGCCGCCGGTTTCAGCGCGATGACGTCGTTCATCTGCGATTGCTGGGCGTCGGTCTTGTTGTCGGCGTTCAGCGTCTTCATCTCGTAGCCGGTCTGCTTCAGGAACAGCTCCAGCGCGCTCACCGAGCCGGTCTGGAACTCGTCCAGCAGGGTCGGCACCATATAGTAGACGATACCCTTGGACTGGGCGAATGCCGGCGTGAGCGTGGCAAAGGCCAGTGCAAGGATACCGAAGACAGCAACAAGTATTCGCTTCATGTCGTTCGCTCCTCTTTTACGCCGGACCCCTCTTTTGTCCCTCAGCCTGTCGGTCCGGCACCGGCAAGCGTCTCTCCGGTGATCATGTTGATCACCGCATCGGGACTTGTTTTGTTGCGTGCGACATCACCCGCCACGACGCCTTGCCGGATCACCACGATCCGGTCGGCGACCTGGAAGGCCTGCTGCATGATATGAGTGATGATGACGACGCCGATGCCCTGGTTCGCCACCTGGCGGATCATGTCGAGACCGCGCCGCGTCTGTTCGACGCCAAGCGCTGCGAACGGTTCATCGAGCAGCACCAGCTTGCCGCCCCAGTGCACGAACCGGTTGAGCTCGATGGCTTGCCGCTGGCCGCCCGAAAGGTGCTCGACATTGGTGCGCAGCGAGGGAATATGGGTGCCGGCACTGGCCAGCGCTTTTCCGACGACGGCTTCCATGGCGCGCTCGTCGAGCACCGGAATGCCAAGAACCTTCCTGGTGATCTCGCGGCCCATGAAGAAATTGGCGACCACGTCGACATTGGTGCACAGCGACAGGTCCTGGTAGACGGTCTCGATGCCCGCCGCCTTGGCCTCGGCGGGCGACCGGGCAAGGAACTCCTTGCCCTCGAACAGCATGCGGCCCGAGGTCGGCTCCAGTCCGCCGGCGATGATCTTGACCAGCGTCGATTTGCCGGCGCCGTTGTCGCCCAGCAGCGCCACGACCTCGCCCTTGCCGATCGAAAAGCTGATCCCCTTGAGCGCTTCGATCGCGCCATAATTCTTGGTGACGTTGTCGAGCACCAGCAAGGGTTCGTTCATGCCGCAATCTCCCTGCCTTTGATAAGGTCGCGCTCGCGTTCGCGTTCGGCAGCAAACATCTGCCCGAAGCGCGGTGACAGCACCCCAGAAACCGCAAGGGCGGCGGCGCCGCGCAACACCGAATGTTGCCCGCCGCGCGCGACGAGGATTCGAGGCGTCGTGCGGTCCTTGCGTGCGGAAACGGAATTATGCAGGCCGGCAGCCGAACCGGCCAGCATTTCGAGCAGATCGATGGACGCCAGCCCGCCAAGGATGACCGTTTCGGGGTCGAACAGGTTCTCGATGACAGCGACGGCATTGTGAAAGATCGGTGCGACTTCGGCCACCCATTCGGCCTCGCTGCCGTTCCAGCGCCGGAGCGCCTCGAGCGAGAGGTATCTTTCGAGACAACCGCTGTTGCCGCACGGGCAGGCCTCGCCACCGGGAACGACGGGAATGTGCCCGATCTCGCCGGCATTGCCCCAGGCGCCGCGCAACGCGGAGCCGTCATGAACCATGACGCCGCCAAGGCCGACGCCGAAATAGAGATAGTAATATTCGGAAAACTGCGCGCCGAGGCCGTAGAGGCGCTCGCCCATGGCCGCGGCCGCCATGTCGGTTTCAAAGAAGGCCGGCAGCCCGGTGGAAGCCGCCAGCCGCTCACCCAGCGCCACATCCTTCCAGCCGGTCATGGTGGTCGGACCGACAAAACTCATGGATTCGACATCGAACGGGCCGGGTAGGGCCATGCCGACGCCGAGAACCCGTCCTCCAGCCCGCAGTCCGGTCAATTCATTCACCATCGCCGCGATGAGGTCGAAGGCGTGGTCCGGCGTCGCGTTCGGCGCCTCGCGGTAAGTGCTCTCGATCACGTCGCCGCTCAGGTTGATCAAGGCGGCACTGATGCCGAGCGGGGTGATGTGAGTGCCGACGGCGTAGCCGCCCTCGGGGTTGATCCGTAGGGTCGCCGGTGGCAGGCCGCGCCCCTTCGGTTCTTCGCGCAGCGACAGGATGTAGCCCTGTTCTTCCAGTTCGCGAACGATGGTGGACACCGTCTGGACGGTGAGGCCGACGCCCCGGGCGATCTCGCCGCGAGCGATCGGCCCGTGCAGGCGGATCGACTCAAGCACGATGCGCCGGTTGTACGGCCGCCCGAACTCCTGATTGGTCCCCCGCAGTGCCATGATTTGCGCCCTTAGGAGGTGGTAGCTTCGCACTGCTTATTTATTCAGTCAAATGGAATTCAAAAATAAATGGAAACGTAACCCGGTTCAGGACCTGCTCACGCGCCACGCTGGCCGATTGCCGCCATGTCGAAAGCGTCTCAAAGGTGAGCCAACCCCGCGACCTCTGATCCGACAAAGCATGGAGCAAGGATGATCGAATTGCCGTTTGCCCGCGAAGAGTACCAACAGCGGCTTCGCAAGATCCGCACCGAGATGGCCAGGCGCGGTCTCGAGCTCCTTGTTGTCAACGACGTTGCCAACCAGCATTACATCACCGGCTATGATGGCTGGTCATTCTACACGCCCCAGGTCGTGCTCGTTCCAATCGAGGAGCTTGAGCCGGTCTGGATCGGGCGCGCCATGGATGCGGCCGGCGGTCTTCTGACAGCCTGGATGAAGCCCGAGAATGTGGTTGGCTTCCCGGAGGATCATGTTCAGCGTGCCGATCGCCATCCGATGGACTGGATCGCGAACTGGATCGTGGCGAACGGCTGGGGGAACCGCGCTATCGGCATCGAACTCGAAGCCTACTATTTCTCCCCGAAAGCACATGCCCGGCTTGTCGCCGGACTTCCCAATGCGAAATGGCAAGATGCCGATCTGTTGGTGAACTGGATCCGCGCGGTCAAATCGCCGCCCGAGATCGCCTATTTGCGCAAGGCATCGACTTTGGCCGAAGCGGCGGTCACGCGGGCCTTCGAGGTGATCGCGCCGGGAGTTCGCGAATGCGATGCCATCGCCGCCATCCAGGCGGCGCAGATCGCCGGCAGTCCGGACTTCGCGGGTGACATCACCGCGCTGCCGCCGACAATTCTCGGTGGCGAGAATGCTTCCGCGCCGCACATCATGTGGAGCGACAGGCGGTTTGGCGAAAACGAGACGATTGCCCTGGAACTTGCCGGTGTCTGCCGCCGCTATGCCGCCGGACTGGCAAGAACCCTGCAGCTCGGCAAAACGCCGACAAATGTCTCGGATACGGCCAAAGCGGTGATCGAGGGCATGGATGCGGTGCTCGACGCGGTCAGGCCGGGAACATCAGCCGAAGCCGTCGAGGGCGCCTGGCGCAAGGTCATCCAGCGCCATGGACTGAAGAAGGAGTCGCGCATCGGCTATTCCATCGGCGTCGCATATCCGCCGGATTGGGGCGAACACACGATCAGCCTCAGGCCGGGCGACAAGACCGTGCTCGAATCAGGCAACGTCGTTCATTCCATCCTTGGCATGTGGATGGATGGCTGGGGCATCGAGATCAGCGAGACCATCCTGGTCACCGAAACCGGCAATGAGACGCTGACCAAGTTCCCGCGGGAGATCCACGTCAAATCCTGAGGATGAGGCTACGGCAGGCGGTTTGCCTGCGCACGGCGCCGTAGAGCACGGATCGGCAAAAAACAGCTCGCCGGCTCAGTATTTGATGACCCGGCGCTCAACCATCACCACGGCACAAAACAGCGCGATCGACAGGCACGATGACAAAACGATCGCCGCGTAAAGCCGGTCCGACTGGTAGTTGAAGCTCGCCTGGATAATCAGCGCGCCGAGGCCCTTGTCCGAGCCGATCCATTCACCGACGATGGCGCCGATGACCGCCGTCGCCGAGGCGATCCTGAGTGAGGAGAACAGCATCGGCAGCGCACGCGGCAGGCGCAGGTCCCAAAATATCTCCCAGCGTGTCGCCGACAGCACCCGAAATAGCTCGTGCTCGTTATCGCTGGCCGAATCCAGGCCACGGATCATGTTCACCAGCGTCGGAAAGAAACAGATCACCGCCGCGATGACGATCTTCGGCGTCATGCCGAGCCCGAAGATCAGGATGATGATCGGCGACAGCGCCAGGATCGGAATGGTGTTGAAGAACAGCACGATCGGAAAATAGGCTGCCTGAAGGATGCGGTTGTGCACGAACACGACAGCCAGCAGGACGGCAGCCAGATTGCCGATGACGAAGCCGGCCAGCGCCTCGATCAGCGTCGGCCTGAGATTGTCGATGAGCAACGCGAAATTCTTCTGGAAGACGCCTGATATCGCCGTCGGCGTCGGCACGATATAGGCCGGCACGCCGAGAAGCGGCAGCAGATACTGCCAGGTGACAAGCAGCGACGCCGCGCCGAGAACGGGCAGGGCGATTGCCAACTGCGGAGACAGCGGCGCCGGCCTCACGACGCGCGCTCCAGCGCGGTGCGCAGGTCGGCCATGGCGGCGACGATTGACGGGTCCTCACGCGAGCAGCGGTTGCCCTCCTGCTTGAGCGGCCGCATGTCCAGGTCTTTGACCAGTCGCCCCGGATTGGCGGCCAGAACGATGACCCGCTCACCGAGATAGGCGGCTTCGGCGATCGAATGGGTAACGAACAGGATCGTCGTGCCCGTGCGCCGCCACAAAGCAAGCAGCTCGTCGTTGAGGCGGTCGCGGGTGATCTCGTCGAGTGCCCCGAACGGTTCGTCCATCAGCAGCAGTTTTGGTTGTCCAAGCAATGCTCGGGCGATCGCCACGCGCTGGCGCTGGCCGCCGGAAAGCTGGTGCGGCAGGCGCTCACCGAAGCCGGCAAGCCCCATCAGATCGAGCAATTCGTCACTGCGGTCCTCGATTTTGCGGGTCAGGCTGCCTTGCCCGACGCCAAGCGGCAGACGCACATTGTCGCGCACCGTGCGCCAGGGCAGCAAGGTCGAGTCCTGGAAGACGAAGCCGACATCGCGGCGCGACCGGACAGCATGAGGCGTGTCGCCGAGCACGCTGATCGTGCCGCCGAGCGGATCGAGCAGGTCGGCAACCACCCGGAGCAAGGTCGACTTGCCGCAGCCGGAAGGCCCAAGGATCGACAGGAAGGATCCGGTCTCGACGCTGAGGTCGAGGCCGGAGAGCACTTTGACGGCCGCCTGGCGGCCGTCATAGCCGACATCCAGCCTGCTGGCTTCGATCGCGCTCGCCATCAGGCGGCGGGTGCGTCGAGCTTCGGCCGCTCGGTGGCCGAAAGTTCGAGGATCTTGGTGGTGTGGACGTCGGCGGTGGCTGGCCGGCCGTTCGGATACTGCCCAACCTTGTCCAGCAGTGCCAATTGCTCCTCGATCGATGCCGGGTCGAACGTCCCCCAGCCATCCTTGGCGGTTGCCGCATCGAAGGAGAGTTTCAGCACGAGGTTGATGGTCTTCTCTTCCCAGCCGAGGTCCATTTCGGGATAGGCGGCGACCATTTTCTTCACGGCGTCCTGCGGGTTGGCGTGCACCCAGCCCCAGCCCTTGGCGACGGCGCCGATGAATTTCGCCAGCGTGTCCGGATCCTTTTCGATTGCGGCGTCGGTGGCGAAGTAGACGTCCGCGTAGGAATTCAGGCCGAGATCGCGCACCAGAAGGTCGATGCGGTCATCGCCGACGACGCTCAATGCCTGCGTGTTGGTGATCCAACCGCCGATCGCATCGACATCGCCACGCACCAGCGGCCCTTTGTCGAAGCCGACATTGACGACGGTGACGTCGGACGGGCTCATGCCGTTCTTGGCCAGGATCTCGTCGATGACGAAACGCGCGGTCGGTTGGATGCCGATCTTCTTGCCCTTGAGGTCGGCGATGCCGCGGATCGGATTTGCCGCCTTCGAGGTGAAGGCGTAAGGGCCGGTGCGGAAGCCGCAAGCGATGATCTTGACCGGTACGCCGCTGGCGCGAGCCGCGAAAAGCTGCGGCGTTTCGGAGAATTGGCCGAGCTGTGCCGCACCCGAGATCACCGGCGGCACGGTCGAGGCGTTGGGGCCGCCAGGACTGAATTCCACGTCGAGCCCGGCGTCCTTGAAGTAGCCGTTGGCAACGGCGGCAATGTCGCCGATCTGGCCGTTGGACATCAGCCAGTCATACTGGATGACGACCTTTCCGGCCGCCTTCGCGCCGGGGGTCAGCACCAGTTGCATCCCGGCCGATGCGGCGGCCGCGGCCGCCAGGCCGGATTTCATGAAGCTGCGGCGGTTCACGTTGTAATTGTTCCCACTCATTTTTCGCTCCTGTTGCAAGACTTGTCTGTCTCTTCCTTGCGCGCCGTTCCCTTGGCGCGGTGTCGTCTACGGCTGTTCGTCGTGGTAGTCGCCGGGGCCGCCGTCGAGCCAGGCGTAGAGTTCCCAGAGCGTGTCGTCCGGGTCGGTGAAATAGGCGCAGCGCGCGTTCCAGACATAGTTCTCGGGCAGGCCCTGGAAGGGCACACCCTTGGCGGTCAGCTCGGAATACAGGCGGTCGATCTCGCCGGGTGCGTCGAGCTTGATCGCTACGCAGACCTTGTGCGCGTGGCGCGGCGAACGCAGCTTCGAGACGCCGGTATGCTGGCTGATATGGTCGATTTCCCAGGCGGCAAGCGTCACGCCCTCGCCATGGAAGTCGGCAAAACCTTCGGCGCGCCGGCGCAGGCGGAAGCCGAGCTTGTCGACATAGAAGGCAACCGTTCGCTCGATGTCCTCGACAAGCAGACATACGTCCGAAATCCGGTATGCGGTCCCGAGCGACATGGCTATTTCCCTCCGTCGGCGCGCTGGCCACGCGACGTCGGCAGCCTGACGCCGACACGGTTGGCGGCGCCGATGATATGCGCGCGCATCGCCGCCTCGGCTTCTGCCGGGTCGCCGGCGACCAGCGCCTCATAGATGCGCACATGCTCGCCGACATTGACTTCCACCAGGTCGTGCAACGGGTTGGTTTGTCGTGCGTAATAGATCGAGCGGCGGATCTGTTCGCAGACGAAGGAAATGAAGGTGTGGATGTAGCTGTTGCCTGTCGCCCGGGCGATTTCGCGATGAAACAGAAGATCGGCGTCGATGCTGCCGTCTTCCCAGCGCTCTTCGCCGCTCATGCGGTCGAGCGCAGCCTTGATGGCGTCGAGATGCTCCTGGTCGCGCCGCTCGGCGGCAAGCGCTGCCGACTCGGCCTCGAGGATGCAGCGCAGCTCGAAGAGCCGCTCCATATTCTGCCCTTCCTTCAGCGTCTCGCGGTCGATGCGGATTGTCGCCCGCTGCTCCGGTGCCAACACGAAGGAGCCGATGCCTTGTCGCGCTTCCACCATGCCATCGGCGCGCAATTGCGCGATCGCCTCGCGCACCACGTTTCGGCTGACGCCGAATTTCTCCGAGAGCTGCTGTTCTGTCGGCAGCAAACTGCCCGGATTGAGGTCGCCTGACTCGATCTCGCGGCTGAGGAACGCCGCGACCCGGTGCGGCAATGCCTCGACAGTGCCGATGGCAGCCAGTCGTTGTTTCATGACAAGGTCTCCGTCGCGGGAAAGAGGCAGCCGGGGTTCATCAGCCCATTAGGGTCGATGGCATTCTTTAGCGCGCTGACGAGCCGACGGTGGACGGGAGACATTCCCGTCCAGTAGACGCGCTGGCGAGTGCGGCCGATGCCGTGCTCGGCGCTGATCGAGCCGCCAAGGGCATTGATGACCTCGTACAGCCCGGCCGTGATGTCGGCGCCCCTGGCACGCGCGTCGGGCTCGGCAAGGCCAAGCGGCGGCAGCACGTTGAAATGGACGTTGCCGTCGCCGGCATGGCCGTAGGCCTGGGAAACCCAGCCCGGATGCTCCCGCGTAACAAACCGCCGGGCATCGGCGATCAGCGTGGGAATATCGGAGATACGCACCGAAAGATCGGTGCGTACGTGATAGCCACGCTTGGCTTGCCCCTCGACCAGCCCTTCGCGAATCGCCCAGAAAGCCCTGGCCTGTGCGCTGCTCTCGGCCAGGACGGCATCGGCGACGAGTTGGTTTTCCATTGCGCCGGCCAGGAAATCGACCAGCAGCGTGCGCAGGTCGACGGCTGTGCTCGACGACAGTTCGATCAGCACATGAACGGGGGCGGCGACCGGGGCGACGACGGTCGGGTCGACCAGATGCGCAAGCTCCACGCATTCCGATCCGATGATCTCGAAGGCGGATATCAGGTCCGAGCATCCGCGCCGGGCCTGCCGGAACAGCGCGATGGCCGCTTCGAACGAGGGAAGGCCCAGATAAGCCGTCTCGATGCGGCCGGGTTTCGGAAACAGCTTGACCTCGACACCGGTGATGATGCCCAGCGTTCCTTCGCTGCCGATGAAAAGCTGCTTCAGGTCGTAGCCGCGATTGTCCTTGCGCAGGCCGGAAAAGCCGCTCCACAGTTCGCCGTCCGGCAGCACCACTTCCAGACCGATAATGAGGTCACGGGTCATTCCGTAGCGCAGTACGTTGACGCCACCGGCATTGCTCGCCGCGTTGCCGCCGATCTGGCAGCTTCCCTGGGCGCCGAGCGCTAGCGGAAACACGCAATCTCGATCTTCGGCGGCATCCTTGATGTGCTGCAGGATGCAGCCGCCATCAGCCTGCAGGATGAAATTGTCGGCGTCGACGAGGCGGATCCTGTTCAACCGCTCCAGGCTGATGACCGCCGCGCCTCGGCTCGTGCCGATATCGATTGCGCCGGCGACAAGCCCGGTGTTGCCGCCTTGCGGAATCATCGCCAGCCCGAGCGTGCCGCACAGCTGGACAGTGGCCTGAACCTCGGCGACCGAGGCCGGCTTCAGCACGGCAAGGGCGCCGCCATGATGATCGCCGGACCAGTCCCCGAGATACTTTTCCATGCCAGCGGCATCGGCGGCCACGCCGCTCTGTCCCAGGACGCGCTCCAGTGCTGCGAGAATGTCGGGCGAGATGCCGTGGATGGTCATTGTCGGGCCGGCTTTGTTGCAGGTGTGTATGCTTATTCATATCATCCTACAACTTAAATGCTGTCAACGGGCAAGCCGGGTGCCAATGGCTCTATGGCGCAGAAAAGCCGACAGCTGTCCGAGCCATCCCTTGTGCACTACACAGCGGATATGGATACGATCCATGCCTTGCTGCTGTTCGCTGCGGTTATCGCAATCATCTATCTGGCCGGCAGATGGAACACGTCGGATGCCGACCGCTCTACGGGCTTCGACAATCTGCGTCCGCCCCGCAAGGGGAAAGCCCGAACGGCGACACGGATCCGAAAAAGGATGAGGCAGCGCGGGATGGTGGCCGCCGGTCAACTCCCGGCCTGCATTCTTCAGAGGTACTGTGCGACCTTCCTGCCGACCGTGAGGAAGCGCAAGGGATCGATCGCTTCGCCATTGTGGCGGACTTCATAATGCAGATGCGGGCCGGTCGAGCGGCCGCTGCTGCCGGTCTTGCCGATGACGGCGCCGGCGTCCAGTTTCTCGCCAACGGTCACGTCGATCTCGCTGAGATGCCCGTAGCGCGTCGCAAAACCATTGCCATGGTCGACTTCAATCATGCGGCCGTAGCCGCCGTTCCAGCCGGCCTTGGTGACGATACCGGGAGCCGTGACCTTGGCGGCCATGCCGATCGGCGCCCTGAAATCCATGCCGGAATGGAGCGCCGCGGTACCGAGAAGGGGGTCGGTGCGCACCCCGAACGGGCTGGTGACGGAGTGGCCCGGCGCCGGGTTGGTGAGCGGCAGCCGACGCGCTTCCTTCTTGAGGTGGTCGAGCGTGTCAAGCGCCTCGTCCAACTCCTTGACCTTGCTGTCGAACATCATCGAGGAGTCGAGCGGGATCAGCGGTCCGCCGACATCGCTATCCCACTTGCCGAAATCGCTGTCGACCGGCAGTCCTGCTGCTTGAAGCGCCTGGGTAATCGCGTCGGCGCTCTTGTAGGCGTTGTCGGCAAGCGTGCTGATACGGGTCAGTTGGTCGTTCTCGATGGATTTCAGCGACTGGTTGATCGAGATGAAGAGCTTGTCGGCGCGATCCGCGGCTGAATCGTTGGGCAGCGGATCGGAGCGGGTCGACCATAGCGAAAACGGCCTGGTGTCGCCGGCGCCGAGGTCGGCGCCAAGGCTGGCGACCGCATAGTTCCGCGCGGGTTCCTTGATGCTACCGGTCACTTCGGCGCGTTTGTCCGGCTTCGAAACCGCTGCCGGATCCTCGGCCGGCGCGGCGCCAACTTCGTTCTCGGCGCGTTCGAGCAGCGGACCAAGGCGACCGTGGCGCTGGCTCAGCTGGCTCTGGCGTTCCAGCAGTTCGCTGACCTTGGTTTCCATCAATTGCTGGTCGAGCAACTGGCGGCTGGTGATGCGGTCGACCTGGGCGCGAAGCGCCGAAATGCGATCTTCATAGGCTTGCTGCATGCGTGCCTGCCGCGCCGTGGTGGCGCCGATCAAATCGTCACGCAGCACGAGATAGGAGGTCGCCAGGAGGTACCCGATGGCGATGGCGGCCAGCGCCGAGCCGATAAAGGCCGCGAGCCAGGGTCGGATGGTGAAGTGCCTGATCTCGTTGCCCCGGGCGATGATGACCGTATGGGGCTCCTTGCGCCTGCCGAAGACTGCTGACTGACCGGTTGCGTTCACGGGACCAAGCTTTCGGTTACGACACCACGACAGCTTGACTACACATTATTAAGGTTAACAAAGGCTTGTGGTGCACCGGCTCTGCGGCGACGCTCGTCAGGCGAGCATAGGGAAGGCACGAACAGCCGTGCCGGCAATCCTCAAAGCGCACGAACGGCTTCGAGCACTTCCTCGGCGTGGCCCTTGACGCGGACCTTGCGCCAGATCCTGGCGATCCGCCCGTCGCGTCCGATCAGGAACGTCGCGCGCTCGACGCCCATGTATTTGCGGCCATACATCGATTTCTCGACCCACAGATGGTAGGCCTCGATCACCTTGCGCTCCTCGTCGGCGGCAAGGTCGATGGTCAGATTGTATTTCGACTTGAACTTGTCGTGCTTCCCGGCGGTGTCGGGCGACAGGCCGATCACCACGGCGCCCGCCTTCTCGAAGTCCGGCTTCAGCCGCGAAAAGCTGATCGCCTCTTGGGTGCAGCTTGTTGTGTCGTCCTGCGGATAGAAATAGAGGACAATGGGCTTGCCGGAGAATGCGGCAAGGCTGAGCGATCCGCCGCCGTCGCGCGGCAGATCGAATTGCGGCGCAAGATCGCCTACGTCGAGGTCAGCCATACCGATGCCCTTGTTTGAGGTTACGCGCGAAGCCACACCGATATAGTGTCGAGCGGGGATTCGTCCACGATCGAGTTCGTACAACGGAAAATTGCGTGGATCAGGAGCAACCGCAGCACGAGAAGATCCGGTTCAGGCGTGATGAGATCACCGACCTGGCCGCTTTTCCGTCCGCCTGCCGCGTGCCGCCACTTGGTCAGGCGTCGATCGGGCGCGGCTTTCGCATCCTGGCAAGGGCATTCGCCGGTCTGGTCGCTCTCGTGCTGCTGGCCGCTGTGCTCGTTTATCTGGTTGGCGCCTCCGGCATCGGGGCCGACCGGCTTCGTATCGAGGCGGAAACGGCTCTTGAGAAACTGGCCGGCGTCGATGTCAATGTCGCGGTCGGGCCGGCGCGCATCACTCTCGACAGTTCGAGTTTCATAGCTCTCCAGGTCAGCGACGTCAGCTTGAAGACCGCCGACGGCAAGCCGATGGCCGATGCCGGCCGCGTGCGCTTCGGCGTTCGCCTGGTTCCGCTGCTGTGGGGGGATGTGCGGCTGACCAGCGCCAGGATCTCCGATGCCCGCATTGTCGTGGCGGCGATGCCGTCCGGCGGCGACTGGACCGCCGCCCTGCGCAATGCGGACGGCCTCATCGATCCGGAGAAGCTGTCCAATGCGGTGTTCGGAAACGTCAACCGCGCGCTCGATGCCGTGCGGGAAGATTCGCTGCGCCAGATTGATCTTCGCAATGTCGAATTCGTGCTGCCCGAAACCGGAACGATCAAGCTGTTCAATATAACCGACGCCACCGTCGTGCAATCGGGACCGGGCGGTATGCGGTTTTCATCCAAGGCGGATGTCAACGGCAGGACGGTTACCGTTGCCGCTTCCGCCACCCGCGACATCGCGGCACACCGGGTCACGGCGCTGGATGCCAGCATCGACCTGGCGGATGCCGGCGACCCCGCGGCCGCTGCCGGGAAGTTGGGCGCGGTCGCGCTGAAGCTGACGGGATCGGAAGGATCGGGGGCGAATGCATCGCGGCTGACGGCTCTTTTGTCGTCGACTGGTTCCATTCTCGATCTAGGCACGCGCGGGTTGCTGCCCGCTGACGTCGATGTCGATGCGACGCTTGTTTCCGGCAGCAACAAGGTCCAGGTCGACAGATTGCTGATGAAGACCGGTCGCTCGACATTCGATTTCGCCGGTTCGATCGGTCCGAAGCCGGCAAGCGGGGCGGCGGGTGAGGAGCCTTCCTATCGCTATGACCTGACCAGCGACGGTTCGTCGCTTGCGCCTTCGGAGTCGCCTGAGCCAGCGCTGACCTTCCTCGCCCGGATTGCCGGTGTCTACAACACGGTGAGCCACAGGCTGGTCGCCGAGCAGATCGCGCTTCGGTCCGCTGCCTCCAGCGAAGTGCTTGGCACCGCTGCCGTGGCGTTCGTCGACGGCAAGGCGCCGGGGATCAACCTTGCCATCAATATCCACAACATGCAGGTCTCTCACGTCAAGCAGCTGTGGCCGTGGTTTTCGGCGCGCAAAGCCAGGCTGTGGGTGCTCGCCAATCTGTTCGGAGGCCGCGTCGTCGACGCCAACCTCCAGTTCCAGGTCGTGCCGGGCCGGCTGGGCAACGGCGTGCCGCTGTCCGCAGACGAAATATTCGGCCGCTTCCAGATCGAGGGATCGCGCTTCGACACGGCCGGCCGCATTCCGCCGATACGCGACGCGGTTGGCGTCGTCGGCTTCCACGGCAACGATGTCGATGTCTCCCTGTCCTCGGGCACCGTCTATATGCCCAGCGGTCGCACCGTGGCGGCCAGCAACGGTACATTGACGGTCAAGGCGGCCAATCGCCCGCCGGTCATCGGCGCGCTCGACATCGACGTTGACGGCGACGCATCCGCTGTTGCCGAACTCGCATCCTACGAGCCGATCAACGCCATGCGCCATGTCGGAATTCTGCCCGAAGAGCTGTCGGGCAGCGTCACCGGCCACGTCAAGGCGGATATTCCGCTGCAGTCCGGCGTCGACAGTTCCAAGCTCGATTGGCTGGTGTCGCTCGACTACACCGGCATGTCGTTGGCCAAGCCTTTCGAGGGGCAGACCGTGACGGATGCCGACGGTTCGATCACGGTCGACCCTGTTAAGGCGGTGATCTCCGCAAAGGCGTCGCTGAACGGCATACCGGCCGAACTCGATCTGATCGAGCCCCTCAGGGATGATGGGCCGGCGCGCAGCCGCAAGGTAGCCATGGTGCTCGACGACAAGGTCCGCGCCGCCGCCATGCCCGGTCTGAAGCCGCTGCTTGCCGGAACGGTGAAAGTCGCGATCGACAAGAATGGGAGCGGCAACCAGAACGTCTCGGCCGATCTGACCAATGCCAGGCTGGACATCCCCTGGGCGGGTTGGAGCAAGGGCGCTGGGGTCCCCGCCAATGTCACATTCGTCATGACCAAGGCCGGCGATACGACGACGCTGTCCGACTTCAACCTCGACGGAAAGAGTTTCTCCGTCGACGGCAGCATCGTGCTGATCAATGGTGCCTTGTCGTCGGCGCGGTTCAGCAAGGTCACCTTAAACAGGGGCGACGACGTCGCGGTGTCGGTGAAGCGATCCGGCAAGGGCTATGCGGTCGACATATCAGGCAATGCGCTGGATGCCCGCTCGCTCATCAAGCAGTTCACCTCGGATGTCGACACAGCGACCAAGACCACCGGTTCCGACGCCATTTCCGTCAGCGCCGATGTCGACCGGCTGACCGGTTTCCACGACGAGCAATTGTCCAATTTGAAGCTCGACTACAGCGCGGCCGGTTCGCGGGTGAACGGGCTGAAGGTCAGCGCGACGGCAAGTTCGGGCGCCGCCATAAGCATCAGCAACACCACTGGAGCCGGCCGGCGCGCGCTCAACATGCAGTCCGCCGACGCCGGCGCTATCCTCAGGTTCCTCAACATCTACGAGCATATGGAAGGCGGAACGATCATCCTGGCGCTGGCGGGGCCGAGCGACGGAGCGCTGAAGGGCAAGGTCGACACCAGCAACTTTTTCGTGGTCAACGAACCGAAGCTCGCCTCCATCGTCTCGACCACGCCGGCCGGCGACAGCCGCAGCCTCAATCAGGCGGTCAAGGGCAAACTGGACACGTCGCGGGTGAAGTTCGAACGCGGTTACGCCGAGATCGACAAGGGCAGCGGCTATCTGAAACTGGCCAATGGCGTGCTGCGCGGTCCGCGCATCGGCACGACGTTCCAGGGCACGCTCTACGACCAGAACAACAACATGGACATGACCGGCACGTTCATGCCGGTCTATGGCCTCAATCGCATCTTCGGCGAATTGCCCATCGTCGGCGCGCTGCTCGGCAATGGCCGCGACCGCGGCCTGATCGGCGTCACCTACCGGCTCAAGGGCAATGCCAACAAGCCGCTGCTTGACATCAATCCGCTGTCGGTGATCGCGCCCGGGATATTCAGATCGATCTTCGAGTACCGGTGAGCGATCTCAAATCGGCCGCACCAGAATGTGTTTTTTCTTTCCCAAGGAAAGCTTTACGACGTTTTCCGGACTCAAATCCCTTGAAGTCACCAGCCGGCGCTCGTCGCTGACCAGCTCGTCGTTCAGGCGCACGGCACCGCCTTGCACGTGCCGCCGCGCCTCACCGTTCGACGCCGCCAGCCCCGCGGTGACCAGCAGCGACAGGACGCCGACGCCGGCTTCGAGAGCGGCCTTGTCAACCTCGACGGTCGGCAGCGATTGCGCGAGCGCGCCTTCCTCGAACGTCTTGCGCGCCGTGTCGCTGGCTTGTTCGGCGGCTGCGCGGCCGTGCAGAAGGGCGGTGATCTCGGTGGCGAGGATCTTCTTGGCCTCATTGATTTCTGACCCGCCAAGCCGCTCGAGCCGTGCGACCTCGTCCAGCGGCAATGTCGTGTAGAGTTTCAGGAAGCGGGCAACGTCGGCATCCTCGGTGTTGCGCCAGTACTGCCAGAACTCATAGGGCCTCAGCATCTCCGCATCGAGCCAGACCGCGCCCGAGGCAGACTTGCCCATCTTGGCGCCCGACGAGGTGGTGAGCAGCGGCGTGGTCAGCGCATAAAGCTGCGCGTTCTCCATGCGGTGGCCGAGATCGATGCCGTTGATGATGTTGCCCCACTGGTCGGAGCCACCCATCTGCAGGCGGCAGCCAAGACGCTTGTAGAGCTCGACGAAATCATAGGCCTGCAGGATCATGTAGTTGAATTCGAGGAACGACAGCGACTGCTCGCGATCGAGCCGGAGCTTGACGGAATCGAAGGCCAGCATGCGGTTGACGGAAAAGTGACGGCCGACGTCCCGCAGGAAATTGACGTAGTTGATCTCCATCAGCCAGTCAGCGTTGTTGACCATGATGGCGTCGTTCGGACCGCTGCCGAATTTGAGGTAGGGCATGAAGTTACGGCGGATGCCGGCGAGATTGTCGTCGATGTCCTGCGGGGTCAGAAGCTTGCGCGCCTCGTCCTTGAACGACGGGTCGCCGATCATCGAAGTGCCGCCGCCCATCAGCGCGATCGGCCGATGACCGGTCTGCTGCAGCCAGTGCAGCATCATGATCTGGATCAGCGAGCCGGCGTGCAGGCTCTTGGCGGTCGCGTCGAAGCCGATATAGGCCGTCACCGTCTCCTTGGCGAAGATATTGTCGAGGCCGGCATCATCCGAAGTCTGGTGGATGAAACCGCGCTCGCTCATCGTGCGCAGGAAATCGGATTTGAAGGCGGACATTGTTTCTTTCCCGAAAGCGCCCGGCCGCTGCGGCTCGGACGTGCATGAACGCGGGCGTTTAGCATCCAAGCGCGATCAGCAAAAGTGGTTTCCGGTTTTGCGGCCCGTGCGGATGGCCAAGCCCACTTCTTGCCTCATTCTTTTGGCTGGCGTATTGAGGCGCCGCGCAGGGGCAGGGCCTGAGGCGCCGCGACGGGGCCATCCCGCAGATCAGATCCGGAAAGCTCCCGCGATGAACAGGAATTACCTTCTCCTCCTTCTGTTCAGCGTGCTGATGACTTTCAGCGGGTTAGCGAGCCTTCCACCCGTCGACCGCGACGAATCCCGTTTTGTCCAGGCCACCAAGCAGATGGTCGAAACCTCCGACTATGTCGACATCCGTTTTCAGGATGCCTCGCGTTACAAGAAGCCGATCGGCATCTACTGGCTGCAATCGGCGGCCGTGGCGCTGAGCGGCGAGGGGGCGGCGGCGCCGATCTGGGTCTACCGCCTCGTCTCCATGCTTGGCATTGCCCTGGCCGTCGTCGGCATCGCCTGGACGGGCACGAAGCTCTTCGGAGCCAATGCAGGTCTCGCCGCCGGCCTGATGATGGCGGCGATCTTCGCCACCGCCTTCGAGGGCCGCGACGCCAAGACCGACGCCATGCTGCTGGCCTGCTGCGTGGCGGCCCAAGGCGCGCTCGCCCAAGTCTATCTGGCGTCGCGCCGAAACGAACCGGTAGCCGCCCATCTGCCGTGGATATTCTGGGCGGCTCAAGGGCTGGGAATCCTTATAAAAGGACCCGTGGCCCCGCTGTTGTCGGTACTGACGGTCGCCACCTTGTTTGCGTTCGAGCGCGACTGGCGCTGGATCTTGAAGCTGAAGCTCGTACGCGGTGTCGCTCTGGTGCTCCTTATCGTGCTGCCTTGGGCCGTCCTCATCACCTGGAAGAGCGGCGGCGCCTTTCTCAGGGATGCCGTCGGCAAGGACATGGTGGCCAAGGTCGCCTCGGGTGAGGAATCGCACGGCCTGCCGCCCGGTTTCTACATGCTGACCTATTCGCTATTCATGTGGCCCTTCGGCCTGATCGCGGTCGGCGCCGGGCTCCAGGCCCTCAACCGGTTGCGCGACGATCCCCGGCTGCGTTTCTGCCTCGCCTGGTACATTCCGTTCTGGCTGGTGTTCGAGCTGATCCCGACCAAGCTGCCGCATTATGTCCTGCCGGCCTATCCCGGCATGGCGCTGCTGATAGGCTGGCTGCTGACATTGTCGCCGCAGGATGCGAATGCGCCGCTCAAGCGCTGGCAAAACTGGTTGTGGTGGTCGACCGCATTCGGTCTTGTCGTGGTCAGCCTCGGCCTAGCTGCGGTCTGCGTCGGAGCGCCGATCTACCTCACTGGCACCTTCTCCTGGTGGAGCATTCCGGCGGCCGCGGCAGCACTGGGGGCGGGCTACTTCGCTTTTTCCAGGGAGCTGCAAGTGCCGCTGCGCCGCATCGGCGCCATCGCGGTCTGCGCGGGCATCACCTATGGCTTGCTGTTCGGCGTCATCGCGCCTTCGCTGAAGCCGATCTGGCTGAGCCCGGCCATCGAAGCGGCGGTCCGTGCCAACAGGCCCTGCGAGACCACGGTGCTCGCCTCGGCGGAATATCACGAGCCGAGCCTGGTGTTCCTGGTGGGCACCAACACCGTGCTGACCGATGTCGATGGCGTCGCCAAACATCTGCTTGCCGACCCTGCCTGCGCGCTGGCGTTGGCACAGGTTGGCGATGAGCAGAAATTGAATGGCCTGCTGGCGGCACAAGGCAAATCCGCGAGCCGCGTTGCCCGGATCGATGGCCTCAACTATTCGTCGGGAGACAAACTGTCGCTCGGCCTTTATCGTGTGGCCCAATGATCGCTGGTCGATGACAGGGTCGAATTTCCAATGCTGGTGAAATCGCGCCCTTCCGTTTCCGGTCTGCTCCTTGGGGTAGGTCGCCGGTCCCTCGACAATTTTCGCGATACGATGCGGATCGCCAAAAGGCGCTTTGCCGTCCGTCCGGCCAGATACCCGAACATCTTATGGTCGGTCTGGGTGCTGGTCTGGGTTCTGCTGACGGCGGCGGCGTTCGTTCGCCTCGACACTCCGGCTGGAATGCTTCACGGCCAGTGGTCGGCGAAATTTGCCGGGCTTGCCGACTTTTTCACGCAGTTCGGCCTGGGTGGCTGGTATCTCATTCCGTCGGCGCTTCTGCTCGTCGCCGCGAACCTGACGGACTGGCGAAGCCTCTCGAGGCGCTCGCTGATGCTCGTCTACAACTGGACCTGCCTGGCTTTTCTGGTGCTGGGCGCCGCCGGCCTGTCGGGCCTCGCCGTCAATGTGCTGAAATACGCGATCGGTCGGGCTCGCCCGCTCTATTTCGGCGACTTTGGTGTGCTGGCCTTGCGTCCCTTCGCTTTTGATGCGCGCTTTGCCGGCTTCCCGTCCGGCCATGCCACGACCATGGGCGCCGTTTTCGGGGTGGCCCTGCTTTTGTTTCCGAGGCGCTGGTACATCGCCTTGGCGATCACGGCGTGCATCGCCTCGACGCGGGTCTTCGTCGGCGCGCATTATCCCAGCGATACCGTCGCCGGCTTCGGCCTTGGCTGCGCCTTCGCGATTGCCTGCGGGCTGGTCTTTGCCCGGCTCGGCTTCATCTTTCGCCCGATGCCATCGGGATTGCCGGTCCGCAAAAAGACGTTTTGGCTGATCAGACCGAGCCGGAAGACCTGAGCGTCCGGTTTGGCCCGAAGCTTAATTCCCGTCCAGACCGCCGTAAGATCTCACCATGCCAGCCATGTCAAGCGACGAGTTCTCTTCGCTTTCGAGCCCTTGGGCAACGCCGACGCGATCGGCGACAGGCCGGTTCTGGCTGACCTTCCACTTGCCGTGGACTTCGCTGATCTCGATCTCCAGCCCGATAATGCCCTTGATCTGCGACTGGATGAAGGGCGCCGGCGCATCGGTCACCGCCCAGGGTGCCTCGCGAGCGCCTTCCTGGGACACGGTCAGATCGGCGATCTGCCGCGCCAGCCAGTTCTGGTCGTCCATCACCGTGACGGTGCCGCGCACCTGTACGATGGCATAATTCCAGGTCGGCACCACCTTGCCGGTTTCGCGCTTGGTCTCGTACCAGGACGGCGTCACATAGGCATCGCTGCCCTGGAAGACGACCAGCACTGGTGAAGCCGGATTGTCGGCCAACAGGCGCCATTGCGGGTTGGCCCGCGCCAGATGCGCCCGCAGCCGGCCGTTCGGCCCGACGTCGGCGTCGAGCAGGAACGGGATGGCGTTGGCGACCGGGCCCTCGGGTCCGTTGGAAATCAACAGCCCGAGCGGGTGCGCCCGGATCAGCCCGTGCAGGATGTCCGGCCGCGTTTCCTTGAAATGAGGAGGCTCGTACACCGCCGCCGCCCTTCCTTTGCTTAACGCAGCCGCTTCGGCCGCGGATCCGACAATTCACCGGCAAGCCGGCGGTCGAGATAATCAGCGCATTCCTCGAGCAACAGGTCGGCGTCGTTGGAGAAGAAATGGTTGGCGCCGGGCAAGGTCTTCTGCGTGATGGTGATGCCTTTTTGCGTGTGCAGCTTGTCGACCAGGCCTTGCACATCTTTCGGCGGCGCCACCTTGTCGGCATCGCCATGGATGATCAGGCCCGATGAAGGGCAGGGCGCCAGGAACGAGAAATCATAGGTGTTGGGCTGCGGCGCGATCGAGATGAAGCCTTCGATTTCCGGCCGGCGCATCAGGAGCTGCATGCCGATCCAGGAGCCGAAGGAATAACCGGCGACCCAGCAACTCTTTGAATCCGGATGCAGCGACTGCACCCAATCCAGCGCCGCGGCCGCATCCGACAACTCACCAGTGCCGTGATCGAACTCGCCCTGGCTGCGACCGATGCCGCGGAAATTGAAGCGAAGCGTGGTGAAATCCCGCTTCTGGAACATGTAGAAGAGGTCGTAGACGATCTTGTTGTTCATCGTGCCGCCGAACTGGGGGTGCGGGTGCAGAACGATGGCGATCGGCGCGCTCTTTTCCTTGGAAGGCTGGTAGCGCCCCTCCAGACGGCCGGCAGGGCCGGTGAAAATGACCTCAGGCATAAAATACTCCACTTGCATACGAATGCGCGGCGCCCGGAACAAGTCTTCCTCTGGCCTTGACGCAGGGCGAGCGTCTTCTTAGAAGCTAGTTTAGAATTGTTCAAAACTGAGTGGCAAGACATCGAGCCGGGCCACCCGCGCCGCAAGCCGCGTAAATAGGACGCCTCGCCTTGGAATTTCAAGGAAATAACGCGATACGTCGGCGGAATGGCTTCTGACGGGATCAACTGGACGAAAATGGCCGCAAATCGAGCCTATCTCGACTACAATGCCAGTGCGCCGCTGCTTGCAGTGGCCCGCGAGGCTATGGTCGCGGCGCTTGATATCGTCGCCAACCCGTCGTCGGTCCATGCCGAAGGGCGCGCCGCACGCCGTCTGATCGAGACCGCAAGGCGTGACGTGGCAGCACTGGTCAACGCCAAGCCAGAGCATGTCGTGTTCCCCTCCGGCGCGACGGAAGCCGCCTCGACGCTGCTGACATCAGACTGGCGGATGGGACGCGGCCCTGTGCGCATGAGCCGGCTTTACGTGTCCGAGGCCGATCACCCCTGCCTGCTGAATGGCGGACGCTTCCCGGCAGCGCAGGTGACACGGATCGGCGTCGATGCCAACGGCATCGCCGACCTTGCGGCCTTGGCCGTTGTGCTTGCCGAGCATGACAAGGCCGATGGCCTGCCGCTGGTTGCCATCCATGCCGCCAACAACGAGACCGGGGTCATCCAGCCGATCGATCGCATCGCCGGGATCGTCAAGGAAGCGGGCGGCATCCTCGTCGTCGACGCCGTTCAGGCTGCGGGGCGCGTTTCGATCGACATGTCAGCGGGTTACGCCGATTATCTGATACTGTCCTCGCACAAGATCGGCGGCCCCAAGGGCGTCGGCGCCATCGTCGCCGCCTCCGATCTGATGATGCCGCAGCCGCTGATCAATGGCGGCGGCCAGGAAAAGGGCCACCGTGGCGGCACCGAAAACCTCGCCGCCATTGCCGGTTTTGGCGCGGCTGCGCGTGAGGCGATTGTCGGACTGCAAGCCATGGATGCGGTGCGCCAGCGCCGCGACGAGATCGAGGCGATCGTGAAAACGCTGGTGCCGGACGCGGAAATCTTTGGAACTGGTGCGCCAAGGCTTGCCAATACGACATTCTTCGCTATTGCGGGCGTCAAAGCCGAGACCGCTCAGATCGCCTTCGATCTGGCCGGTGTGGCGCTGTCGGCCGGCTCCGCCTGTTCGTCGGGCAAGGTCGGACCGAGCCATGTGCTGAAGGCCATGGGATACGGCGACAGTCTTGGCGCCTTGCGCGTGTCGATCGGTCCGGCGACGGGCGCTGAGGATATCGAGCTGTTCCGCACCGCGCTGGCGGGGATCGCCGCGCGGCAAGCCGCTAGGCAAAAGGCGGATAGAGACCAGGCCGCGTGAGCGGTTGGACAATTTTGGGCCTTTCGGCCTGGTAGAGCCGTGCGTTTCATGCTGGCCGGGTGAATTTCCGGTCGCGGCGCACTATATGGAACTTACGCTGCCGCGAGCGCTTTTTCGGCGTTGATTGGCAGTGCCATAGTTTGAAAACTGTCGGGCCTTGACCCCGGCGTGGATGGAGAACGCCTATGCCTGCTGTGCAGGACACGATCGATCGGGTCCGAAGGATCGACGTCGACCAATACAAATACGGATTCCAGACCGAAATAGCGATGGACAAGGCCCCCAAGGGCCTGAGCGAAGACATCATCCGCTTCATTTCGGCCAAGAAGGACGAGCCGTCCTGGATGCTGGAATGGCGTCTGGAAGCGTATCGCCGTTGGCTGACGCTGGACGAGCCGACCTGGGCGCGCGTCCACTATCCGAAGATCGATTTCCAGGACATCTACTTCTACGCGGCGCCAAAGAGCACGCCCGGCCCGACCTCGCTCAGCGACGTCGATCCTGAACTGCTGAAGGTCTACGAGAAGCTCGGCATTCCGCTGCGGGAACAGGAAATTCTCGCCGGCGTGCAGAAGACGGACGCCTCCGAGCTCGAGGAAGCCAGCGACAATGTCTACAAATCGGGCCGCGTCGCCGTCGACGCCGTGTTCGATTCCGTCTCCGTCGTCACCACGTTCAAGAAGGAGCTGGCGCAGGCCGGCGTCATCTTCTGTTCGATCTCGGAAGCCATCCGCGAGCATCCGGAGCTGGTGAAGAAGTATCTCGGTTCGGTCGTGCCGACCTCCGACAATTATTACGCCACGCTGAATTCCGCCGTGTTCACCGACGGTTCGTTCGTCTTCGTGCCCAAGGGCGTACGCTGCCCGATGGAACTGTCGACCTATTTCCGCATGAACGAGAAGAACACCGGCCAGTTCGAGCGCACGCTGATCATCGCCGAGGAGGGGGCTTACGTCTCCTATCTCGAAGGTTGCACGGCGCCACAGCGCGACGAGAACCAGCTGCATGCGGCGGTGGTCGAACTTGTGGCGCTCGACGATGCCGAGATCAAATATTCGACGGTGCAGAACTGGTATCCCGGCGACGCCGAGGGCAAGGGCGGCATCTACAATTTCGTCACCAAGCGTGGCGACTGCCGTGGCCATCGTTCGAAGATCTCGTGGACGCAGGTCGAGACCGGTTCGGCGATCACCTGGAAATATCCGAGCTGCATCCTGCGCGGCGACGATTCCTCGGGCGAATTTTATTCGATCGCCGTCTCCAACGGCTACCAGCAGGTCGATAGCGGTACCAAGATGATCCATCTCGGCAAGAACACGTCGAGCCGCATCATCTCTAAGGGCATCGCCGCCGGCTTCTCGCAGAACACCTATCGCGGCCAGGTTTCGGCGCACCGCAAGGCGACCAACGCCCGCAATTTCACCAACTGTGACTCGCTGCTGATCGGCGACCAGTGCGGCGCGCACACCGTGCCCTACATGGAAGCCAAGAACTCGACGGCGCAGTTCGAGCATGAAGCGACGACCTCGAAGATTTCCGAGGACCAGAAATTCTACGTCATGCAGCGCGGCATTCCGGAGGAAGAGGCGATCGCCCTGATCGTCAACGGCTTCGTCAAGGACGTCATCCAGCAGCTGCCGATGGAATTCGCCGTCGAGGCGCAGAAGCTGATCGGAATTTCGCTCGAGGGCTCGGTCGGTTGACCGGACAGATATTCAGGAAACAAAAGAATGCTTGAAATCAGAAACCTGCACGCCCGCATCGTCGATGACGGCACCGAAATTATCCGCGGCTTGAACCTGACGGTGAAAGCGGGCGAGGTTGCTGCCATCATGGGACCGAACGGCTCGGGCAAATCGACGCTGTCCTACATCCTCGCCGGCCGCGAGGACTACGAGGTCACCGAAGGCGACATCCTCTACAACGGCCAGTCGATCCTGGAAATGGATCCGGCCGAGCGCGCCACGTCGGGCATTTTCCTCGCCTTCCAGTACCCGATGGAGATACCGGGCGTCGCGACCATGGAATTCCTGAAAGTGGCGATGAACGAGCAGCGCAAGGCGCGTGGCGAGGAGCCGCTCAAGATCCCGGAATTCCTGAAGCGGGTGAAGGAAGCCGCCGCCTCGCTCAGCATGGACATGGCGATGCTGAAGCGGCCGCTCAATGTCGGCTTCTCCGGCGGCGAGAAGAAGCGCGCCGAGATCCTGCAGATGAAGCTGCTGGAGCCGAAGCTGTGCGTGCTCGACGAAACCGATTCCGGCCTCGACATCGATGCGCTGAAGATCGTTTCCGATGGCGTCAACGCGCTGCGCGCGCCAGACCGGGCGTTCCTGGTCATCACCCATTACCAGCGCCTGCTCGAACACATCGTGCCCGACAGCGTGCACGTGCTCTACAAGGGCCAGGTCATCAAGTCGGGCGACAAGTCGCTGGCGCTCGACCTCGAAGCCAACGGCTATGCCGGCGTGATCGGGCAAGCCGCGTGAGATGCCAGGCCATTTTGTGCCAAAAGGCGGGGCAAGACTGATGAATATCCACACACAACCGCAGCGGACACCGGCCGAAACAGCGTTGATCGACGCGTTCGGCGACCGGCTGTCGCTGCTGCCGGGCGACGGCGCGGTGATGCTGAAGCGCGACAACGCCATCGAGGCGATCAAGCACGGCCTGCCGACGCGGCGTGTCGAATCCTGGCATTACACCGACCTGCGCCGGCTGTTGAACGCGGTGCCGGACTTCGACCCGTCCGCCATGGCCAAGGCCATTGCACCGATCGTCGATGGGTCCACTGTGGTGTCGATCCTGAACGGCAAGTCCGACGCCAAGGTGCCGGTGGTCGAAGGCGTCGCCTTCCAGCCTGTGTCGGAAAAGCTGATCGACGGCAGCATCGCGCCGGGGCTCGATCCCTATGGCAGCGACGATGCCATCGGCGCGCTGAACACGGCCTTTGTCGCCGACGGCTATTTCGTCGATATCGCCGATGGCACGGAGCTTGAAAAGCCGATCGAACTGCAGAACTTGCAGGCCGGCGGCCAGACCCATGTACGCCTGCCGGTGCGTGTCGGCGCTGGTGCCAAGGCAGTCATCGTCGAGCGCCAGGCGGGTGACGGCGCTGCGCTGGTCAGCTCGGTCAGCCAGCTCGTGCTGGGCGAAGGCGCCGAGGTGACGTGGCTGATCGTCCAGGAACAGTCGGAAACGGCGACGCATCTGGCGCAGTTCAAGGCCCATATCGGCAAGAATGCGAAGCTGACGCTGTTCGTCATGAACGCTGGCGGCAAGCTTGTGCGTCAGGAGATCATGGTCAGGACGACTGGCGAAGGCGCCGACTTCAAACTGCGCGGCATCAACCTTTTGGCCGGCGACACCCACACTGACGTGACCATGGTTCTCGACCATGCCGTGCCGCACACGGCCTCGACGGAAGTGATCCGCAATGTGGTGACGGGCAAGGCGCGCGGCGTCTTCCAGGGCCGCATCAACGTCCACCAATACGCGCAGAAGACCAATGCCAAGATGGCTTGCAACACGCTGCTGCTGTCGGACGACGGCGAGTTCTCGACCAAGCCCGAGCTGGAAATCTTCGCCGACGATGTCATCTGCGGCCATGGCGCGACCGTCACCGAGATCGACCACGACCATTTGTTCTACCTGATGGCACGTGGCGTCGACGAGAAGACCGCGCGGGGGTTGCTCGTGAAAGCCTTTGTCGCCGAGGTGATCGAGGAACTGGACGACGAGGCGATCGTCGAGGCGCTCGAAACGCGGCTCGACGGCTGGTTTTTGACGCACGGCTAGCGCCGTTGGAAGGATCGCGGCCTCGGCCGGCAAGGACTTTGTGATGGACCAGAAACTCGAAAACATTCCCTACGACGTCGAAGCGATCCGCCGCGATTTCCCGATCCTGTCGCGGGAAGTCTATGGCAAGCCGCTGGTCTATCTCGACAATGGCGCCTCGGCACAGAAGCCGCGGGTGGTGCTGGATACGATCCAGCACGCCTATTCCCAGGAATACGCCAACGTCCATCGCGGCCTGCATTTCCTCTCCAATGCGGCGACCGATGCGTATGAAAAGGCGCGCGAGACGGTGCGCCGCTTCCTCAACGCGCCGAGCACCGACAACATCGTCTTCACCTCGAACACGACCTCGGCCATCAACACGGTCGCCTATGGCTATGGCATGCCCAACATCGGCGAGGGCGACGAGATCGTGCTGTCGATCATGGAGCACCACTCCAACATCGTACCGTGGCACTTCATCCGCGAGCGGCAGGGCGCCAAGCTGGTCTGGGCACCGGTCGACGATCTCGGCGTCTTCCACATCGAGGAATTCGAGAAGCGGCTGACAGACCGGACAAAGCTTGTCGCCATCACCCAGATGTCGAATGCGCTGGGCACGGTGACGCCGATCAAGGAGATCGTCCGCATCGCGCATTCGCGTGGAATTCCCGTACTCGTAGACGGCAGCCAGAGTGCGGTGCATATGCCTGTCGACGTGCAGGATCTCGACTGCGATTTCTTCGTTTTCACCGGTCACAAGGTGTACGGCCCCTCGGGCATCGGCGTGCTCTACGGCAAGAAGGACATTCTCCAAGGCATGCGCCCCTTCATGGGCGGTGGCGAGATGATCGAGGAGGTGACGGAAGACATCGTCACCTACAACGAGCCGCCGCACCGCTTCGAGGCCGGCACGCCGCCGATCGTCCAGGCGATCGGACTAGGTGCCGCGCTCGACTATATGGAAAAGATCGGCCGCGACCGCATCGCGGCCCATGAGGCCGACCTCAAGAATTATGCGCATGAGCGGCTGCGCGCCATCAACTCGCTGCGCATCTTCGGCGACGCACCAGGTAAGGGCGCCATCATCTCGTTCGAACTGCAAGGCATTCACGCCCATGACGTGTCGATGGTGATAGACCGGCAAGGCGTTGCCGTCCGCGCGGGCACCCATTGCGCGCAGCCGCTGTTGAAACGTTTTGGTGTAACCTCCACATGCAGGGCATCGTTCGGCATGTATAATACCAGGGCCGAAGTCGATGCTTTGGCCGAGGCGCTTGAAAAAGCGCGCAAATTCTTCGGGTGAAGATTTTTTTGGGTAACGACCATGGATGATGTGAGCCACACCACCGAGACCGCACCGGAAGCGGCCATCAACCCGTTGGTTTCCGCCTCGGCGATTCCCGCCGATGAACTGGCTCGGCTGACCGACGACATCGTCTCGGCGCTGAAGACCGTCTACGACCCGGAAATCCCGGCCGATATCTACGAGCTTGGCCTCATCTACAAGATCGAGATCGAGGACGATCGCTCGGTCAAGATCGACATGACGCTGACAGCCCCCGGCTGCCCGGTCGCCGGCGAAATGCCCGGCTGGGTGGAAAACGCCGTCGGCGCCGTCGAGGGCGTTTCAGGCGTCGAGGTCGCCATGACCTTCGACCCGCCCTGGTCGCCCGATCGCATGTCGGAAGAGGCGCAGGTCGCGGTAGGCTGGTATTAGTCGTCGGGCACGGCAAAGGTAGCGCACTTGCGCCAGTCATAAAACTTCACCATTTTAGGTGAGAATCGTTCGGCAGGCCTTGAACCTGTACGGAATGGAGAAAGAAAACATGGGACGCTTTGCCGTCATCACGATGACCGAAAAGGCCGCCGACCGGGTGCGCGAGATCGTCGCCACCCGCGACAATGCGCATGGCATCCGCCTCGGCATCAAGAAGGGCGGCTGCGCCGGCATGGAATACACCGTCGATCTGGTGACCGAGCCCAACACCAAGGACGACCACATCGAGCGCGACGGCGCCCATGTCTATGTGGCGCCGGAAGCAGCCCTTTTCCTGTTCGGCACCGAGATGGATTTCGAGCAGACGACGCTGCGCACCGGCTTCACCTTCCACAACCCGAACCAGAGCTCGGCCTGCGGCTGCGGCGAGTCCGTCGAATTGAAGCCGGCCGATCTGAAGGCGCTGGCAGAGGCACGCGCCTCGGCCTGATCTTCCTTCGCCCCGTTTACGGGGAGAAGGTGGCCCGAAGGGTCGGATGAGGGGCAGCGCTGCCCTATCCGAAGTCCGCCGGCACTTTGTTCACTCCACCCACATGCCCGTCCGCTTGTGCCAGTCGGCGATCGATTCCTCGGGGTAGACGTCGAATGCCTTGTCGCCTTTGGCGATATCGGGCTCGACCCAGTTCGCCTTGTATTTCAGCATCAAATGCACCTTGCTGGGCGGCTTCGGCAGATCGCTGTCGACAGCCGAGGCAAAGGGATGCACCAGTTCCGGCCAGGTCGGATCGTAGAGCCACAGCGCCGACCCGCACTTCTTGCAGAAATTGCGTTCGCCGGTCGATATCTCGCAATGTGGGTGCTCGTCGTCTTCAATCTCGGCCCGGTAGACACCGAGACTTCTCTTGCCCCTGATGTTCAGCGTTTCGTAGTCGGCGCCGAGATTGATGGCAAAACCGCCGCCGCCTTGCTGCTTGCGGCAGATCGAGCAGTAGCACAGCATGAACGGCACCGGCGTGTGGCTCTCCACCTCGAAACGCACGGCATTGCAGCGGCAGGATCCCTTGAGCAGAAGCGGCATGACAAAAAGACTCCGACGGAATGTTCTCAACCTGTCAGCATGATTTTGGTTGCGCGATGACAATGTCAAATGCCGGTGACATGATCGCGGCATGGACAATGAACGCATCGCCGAACTGTTCGAAGGCCTCGGCCCGGTTAGCATCCGCAAACTGTTCGGCGGCAAGGGCATCTATTTCGACGGCGTCATCGTCGCCGTGGTGCTGCGCGGCGAATTGCTGCTGAAGGCCGACGAGCAAAGCGCGCCCGACTTCGAAGCCGCCGGTTGCCGGCGATGGACCTACACCGGCTCCCGCCACGGCAAGCTAGTCTCCATGCCCTATTGGAGCGTTCCCGACAGCGCTTTCGATGATCCCGACGAGATGACGGTCTGGGCAGGGCGGGCGTATGAGGCGGGACGAAGGGCGGGGAAGTGAGACGATTTTCGGACGTTGCGGCTGTGCAGGGTTGGAAACGCCGAGGGACAGCACCCCCCTCTGGCCTGCCGGCCATCTCCCCCGCAAGGAGGGAGATTGGCAGCTCAACCGCCGGCTCACACTCGTCAACGCTGGTGATTGGCGAAAGCCGATGCGACATCCGATCTCCCCACTTGCGGGGGAGATGGCCGGCAGGCCAGAGGGGGGTGCTGTCCCGCCGACGTTGGCGGCACTCCTAAAGCGCCTTCGCAATCTTCGCCGCCAGCCTTGCATTGTTTTCGACCAGCGCGATGTTGGTCTTCAGGCTCCTGCCGTCGGTCAGTTCGAGGATTTTCGACAGCAGGAACGGCGTCACCGCTTTGCCGGTCACGTTGAGCGCCTCTGCGGCCTTCTGCGCGGCTTCGATGTAACCGGCCATCTCTTCGGCCGGGATTTCGTGGTTCTCGGGCACCGGATTGGCGATCAGCACGCCGCCGGCGAGGCCCAGCGAAGCCCGAGTCTGGTAGAAATGCGCGATCTCTTCCGGACTGTGCAGGGTCAGCGGCGCGCGGAACGGCGAATGCCTGGACCAGAAGGCTGGCATCGTCTCGCAGCCATGGCCGATCACCGGCACGCCGCGCGTTTCCAGCACTTCCAGCGTCTTTTCGATGTCGAGGATGGCCTTGGCGCCCGCAGACACGACGATGACCGGTGTGCGCGCCAACTCGTCGAGATCAGCGGAAATGTCGAAGCTCTTTTCCGCACCCTTGTGGACGCCGCCGATACCGCCGGTGGCGAACACTTTTATGCCGACCATATGCGCCGCGATCATGGTGGCGGCGACCGTTGTGCCGCCGGTGCGCCCTTGCGCGACGGCGAAGCCGAGATCGGCGCGCGACAGCTTCATGGCATCGCCTGTCATTGCAAGGGACTCACGCTCGCCGTCCGAGAGCCCGATCTTGATGCGGCCGCCGACCACGGCGATCGTCGCCGGCACGGCGCCGCCGTCGGTGATGATCTTTTCGACATCCGCGGCCATGGCGCCATTGTCGGGGTAGGGCATGCCATGGGTGATGATGGTGCTTTCCAGCGCCACCACCGGCCGGCCGGCGGCCAGGGCCTGCGCCACCGGCGCGTGGATGTCGATGAAGGGGCGGGCGGTCTCTGGGGTCATCTGGATCTCCATCCCGGAGTGCGTCGCGTCCACTTGGGCGCGCGAAAAACTCCGGCACTATGAATTTGCCGGTCTCATGCCACTTCCTGCGCATCCGGCACAAGGGCCAGTGCCTCCGCGAAGGTCGCCGCGGTGAAATCCGGAACGGCGTCCGGGCTTTCGATGGCAAGCGTCGCCGCGGCAATGCCCTCGCGCAGGGCCACCCGCAGCGGCAGGCCGTGCAGCAAGGCAGCGACCGTTGCGCCGGCCAGCGCATCGCCTGCGCCGGTGACGTCGGCTATCCTCCTTGGCGGCGGCGGCAGGATCGAGAAGGCGCCGGCGTCATCGAAGCCCAGCATGGCACTGCCGCCCGCCGTCACCACGCCGCTCCTGAGCCCCGCGCGTCTCAGCCCGGCGACGATGTCTTGCGGGGAAGTTGCCACGTCCAGGTCCGCCAGTGCGGTCGCTTCGCGCCGGTTCATGAAGACGACGGCCAGATTGCCGAGCACCGGCTTCAAACGCACGATCTTGGCCGGCGAAATGGCAATGGCGAAGACGGGTTTGCCGGCCGCAAGCGAAACCAGCCGCTCCAGTGCCGCCGTCGGCAGATTGGCGTCGCAGAAGACGGCGTCGGCGGCAGCGATCACCTCCCGGACCCTGGAGCGCCTGATCTGCTTGGGGAACGCTAGGTCATAGAGCGCCATGTCGGCGAAGCCGACGATCAGTTCGCCCTCGTTGTCGATCAGCGCCGTATAGCTCGGCGTGGTGCGGTCGAGGAACACCGCGGACAGGTCGGTAATGCCTGCCTCGGCGATGGCTCGTGAAACGGCATCGGCAGCGGCATCGCCGCCGCGCACCGACAGCAGCGACGCGGACACGCCACGGCGAACTGCGCTGCGCAGCGCGTTGAAAACGCCGCCGCCGACATCCTCGCGCATCGTGCCGGGATTGGAAGCAGCCGGCACGTAGGGACCTGATACCTGGCCGCGCCGATCGATATGGGCGCCGCCTACGGCCAGTATTTTCGTGGATTTCAGCATGCCGGCGATATCACCTTTGTTATTCCGGTCGCACAAGCGCTAGACTGCGTGACGGCGCTTCGCATGCAAAGGTAGCGATTCGGCGGATCGAAACAATCGAGCCGCCTGGCCCCAATGCGTTAGACGTCGTGAAGCTAAATCGTGAGACAAAAAAAGAACAAATCTGGATATTGATTGTTTTTCAGATATTTGACCCCTCTTGCCAAACGAGAACAAAAAAGGTACAAATTGGCAGGGATTACGGATTGTCCGGCCTTCATTGACGACCAAGGGGTGATGTATCATGGCTCAGAATTCTTTGCGGCTGGTAGAGGACAAAGCGGTGGACAAATCAAAGGCTCTGGATGCGGCGCTGTCGCAAATCGAGCGGGCTTTCGGCAAAGGCTCGATCATGCGGCTCGGCGCGAACGAGCAGGTCGTCGAGATCGAAACGGTGCCGACCGGCTCGCTTGGCCTCGACATCGCGCTTGGCGTCGGTGGCCTGCCGCGCGGCCGCATCGTCGAGATCTATGGGCCGGAAAGCTCGGGCAAGACGACGCTGGCGCTGCACACCGTGGCCGAAGCCCAGAAGAAGGGCGGTATCTGCGCCTTCGTCGATGCCGAGCACGCGCTCGATCCGGTCTATGCCCGCAAGCTTGGCGTCGATCTGGAGAACCTCCTGATCTCGCAGCCCGACACCGGTGAGCAGGCGCTGGAAATCTGCGACACGCTGGTGCGCTCCGGCGCCATCGACGTGCTGGTGGTCGATTCGGTGGCGGCGCTGACGCCACGCGCCGAAATCGAAGGCGAGATGGGCGATTCGCTGCCCGGCCTGCAGGCCCGCCTGATGAGCCAGGCGCTGCGCAAGCTGACCGCTTCGATCTCGCGTTCCAACACCATGGTCATCTTCATCAACCAGATACGCATGAAGATCGGCGTCATGTTCGGTTCGCCCGAGACCACGACCGGCGGCAACGCGCTGAAATTCTACGCTTCGGTGCGCCTCGACATTCGCCGCATCGGCTCGGTCAAGGACCGCGACGAGGTCGTCGGCAACCAGACCCGCGTCAAGGTGGTCAAGAACAAGCTGGCGCCGCCCTTCAAGGTGGTCGAGTTCGACATCATGTATGGAGAAGGCGTGTCCAAGACCGGTGAACTGGTCGATCTCGGCGTCAAGGCCGGCGTGGTCGAGAAGTCGGGCGCCTGGTTCTCCTACAATTCGCAGCGTCTCGGCCAGGGCCGTGAGAATGCCAAGCTGTTCCTGCGCGACAATCCCGACACCGCGCGCGAGATCGAATTGGCGCTCAGGCAGAACGCCGGGCTGATCGCCGAGAAATTCCTTGAGAATGGCGGCTCCGAAGGTGGCGACGACGGTTTCGAGGAGGAATCCGGCGCGATGTGAGAGCCTTGGGCGATGGCCGGAGTTCGGCCATAATCTCGCTCTATTATCTCAGGCTTATGTAATCGAGTTCCGAGTTATTGCGTTTTGAACCGCCGGCCTAGCGCCGGCGGTTTTGCGTTTTGGCGGGGAAATGGGCCTGGCTCGGACAGCCGGCAAAGGCCGTGGATTGGACCAATTCCGTGTTTCTGGACAGGGTGAAGCGCGGCGGCTAAAAGGCCAAGTCTATCTTCTAAAAAGTCTATCTTCTAAAACGCAGAGCCCATTTCCCGCCGGTTTGCCGGCGGCTCTCTCGAAAAGGCAGCATTCATGAGTGGCGTGAACGAAATCCGGTCGACATTTCTCGACTACTTTCGCAAGGAGGGTCACGAGATCGTCGCGTCGAGCCCGCTTGTGCCGCGCAACGACCCGACGCTGATGTTCACCAACGCCGGCATGGTGCAGTTCAAGAACGTCTTCACCGGCCTGGAGAAGCGGCCCTATTCGCGCGCCTCGACCGCCCAGAAGAGCGTTCGTGCCGGCGGCAAGCATAACGACCTCGACAATGTCGGCTATACCGCGCGCCATCTGACCTTCTTCGAGATGCTCGGCAATTTCTCCTTTGGCGACTACTTCAAGGAGCGCGCCATCGAACTAGCCTGGAACCTGATCACCAAGGAATTCGGGCTGAACAAGGACAAGCTGCTGGTCACCGTCTATCACACGGATGACGAAGCGGCCGGCTTCTGGAAGAAGATCGCCGGGTTTTCCGATGACCGCATCATCCGCATCGCGACCTCGGACAATTTCTGGGCGATGGGCGACACCGGACCGTGCGGGCCATGCTCTGAGATCTTCATCGACCGCGGTGAACACATCTGGGGCGGACCTCCCGGCAGCCCTGAGGAGGACGGCGACCGTTTCCTCGAATTCTGGAACCTGGTCTTCATGCAGTATGAACAGGTGACGAAGGAGGAACGCATCGACCTGCCGCGCCCGTCGATCGACACCGGCATGGGCCTGGAGCGCATGGCGTCCGTCCTGCAAGGGGTGGAAAGCGTCTTCGAGACCGATCTGTTCCGTCATCTGATCGAGGCGTCGTCGTCCGCTCTCGGGCATGGGCCCGACAAGGAGACGGTCGCGTCCTTCCGTGTCATTGCCGACCACCTGCGCTCGTCCTCTTTCCTGGTGGCCGACGGCGTGCTGCCGTCGAACGAGGGCCGCGGCTATGTCCTGCGCCGCATCATGCGCCGCGCCATGCGTCATGCGCAGCTGCTCGGTGCTCGCGATCCCCTGATGTGGCGCCTGGTTCCGGCGCTGGTGCGCGAGATGGGCCAGGCCTATCCGGAACTGGTGCGCGGCGAACAGTTGATCACCGAAACCCTGAAGCTCGAGGAGACCAGGTTTCGCAAGACGCTGGTGCGCGGCCTCGGACTGCTTTCGGAGGCGACGGAAATGCTGCATGCCGGCGACATGCTGGACGGCGAGACGGCCTTCAAGCTCTATGACACGTACGGCTTCCCGCTCGACCTGACGCAGGACGCGCTGCGCCAGCGCAGCATCTCGGTCGATCTTGCCGGCTTTACCAATGCCATGGAGCAGCAGAAGGCCGAGGCGCGCAAGCATTGGGCTGGCTCCGGCGATGCGGCCACCGAGACCATCTGGTTTTCGGTGCGCGAGAAGGCGGGCGCCACCGAATTCCTCGGCTACGAGACCGAGCAGGCCGAAGGCATCATCCAGGCGCTGGTCAGGGACGGCACGACCATCGACAGCGCCGGCAAGGGCGATGCGGTGGCGATTGTCGTCAACCAGACGCCATTCTATGCCGAATCCGGTGGCCAGATGGGCGACACCGGCGTCATCTCGGGTGAAGGATTCTCGATCGAGATCTCCGATACGCAGAAGAAGGCCGATGGGCTGTTCGTCCATATCGGCAAGGTGGCCAGCGGCACGGTCAAGACAGGCACGGCGGTCGAGTTGAAGGTCGACCATGCGCGCCGGTCCAGACTGCGCGCGAACCATTCCGCGACGCATCTGATCCATGAGGCTCTGCGTGAGGTGCTGGGCAGCCATGTCGCGCAGAAGGGCTCGCTGGTCGCGCCGGAGCGTCTGCGCTTCGACATCTCGCACAACAAGCCCATTTCACCGGAGGATCTCGAAGAGGTCGAGCGCATGGCCAACGAGATCGTCGTGCAGAACGGCCCGGTGAACACGCGCCTGATGTCGGTCGACGATGCCATCGCCGAAGGCGCCATGGCGCTGTTTGGCGAGAAGTATGGTGACGAAGTGCGCGTCGTTTCGATGGGCACCGGCGTGCATGGCGCCAAGGCCAACCGGCCCTATTCGGTCGAGCTTTGCGGCGGCACGCATGTCAGGGCGACCGGCGACATCGGTCTGGTGCGTGTCGTGTCGGACAGCGCGGTCGCTGCCGGCGTGCGCCGCATCGAGGCGCTGACCGGCGAGGCCGCGCGCAGGCACCTCGACGAGCAGGACCGGCGTTTGAAAACGGTTGCCGCGACGCTGAAGATCTCGCCGGCCGACGTGCCGGCGCGTGTCGAGGCGCTGCTCGACGAGCGCAAGAAGCTCGAAAAGGAACTGACCGAAGCGCGCAAGAAGCTGGCGCTGGGCGGGGGCGCGGCCCCTGGTGCGCCGGTCGAGAACGAGACGGTGGCCGGTGTCGGCTTCCTGGGCAAGGCAGTCTCCGGGGTCTCGCCGAAGGATCTGAAGCCGCTGGCCGATGCCGGCAAGACTTCGCTCGGCTCCGGCGTCGTCGTCTTCGTCGGCGCCGGCGAGGACAACAAGGCGAGCGTCGTGGTCGCCGTCACCGACGATCTCGTCGGCCGTTTCAGCGCTGTCGATCTGGTGCGCGTGGCCTCCGCCGCGTTGGGCGGGCAGGGCGGCGGCGGCCGGCCCGACATGGCGCAGGCCGGCGGCCCGGATGCGTCCAGGGCCAATGATGCGATTGCGGCGGTAAGGGCTGCACTCGAAGCCGCCTGACTAACGGCCCTCACGGCGGGGAGCCCTATCTTTGCTGGGTGGTGCTGCCCCTCATCTGGCTGCCGCCATCTTCTTCCCGTGAACGGCAGGGCTAACGCATATGGAATTCGTCAGATGTCTGCCCGGCACGGACCCCCACCTCTAACCCCTCCCCACAAGGGGGAGGGAGACTTCCGTTGGCGCTGACCCAGGAGGATCGCCTGTCTTTTCGGCGCCAAGAGGAATTAAAGGCACGCGGCAGCGTTCCCTCCCCCTTGTGGGGAGGGTTAGGTTGGGGGTTCTTCTTCGCAAGAATTCATATGCGATAGCCCTGCCGTGAACGGGGAGAAGGGCGCTTTCGCGCACGATTTCGCTAATTGCCAGTGTTGAAGGGTAGCCGCAGAGATCGCGGCCAGCGCCACATGGGTACGGCGAAACCGAAGATCACTCGGTCTTTTCGGTTCTGACAAAGCTTGGACGAGCTGAAATCCGCTCCCACCAAGCCTGGATCGTCGGAAATTCAGCGAGCAGGCTTTGCCCTTCACTGACCTTGACGAAATGGCCAATGATCGGCGCCGCATGCAGATCGGCCAGGGTCAGTTGGTCGCCCAGCTGCCACGGCCCCGGCGCTTTCAGCGAGGCAAGCGTCTGAAGCGCTTTGCTTGCCTGCGAAAGCCCGCTGGCGATCAGCGCCTCGTCGGGCGCTTCTTTCTCCAGCCGCTCGACGGCGACATCCCAGACCATCGACCTGTAGGCATAGGCGTCGAGCATGCCGATGATCTGGTTCATGGTTGCGCGGCGGCGAGGCTCCCTCGGCTGCAAGCTCGGCCCGTCAAATGATTCGTCTACATATCTGGCGATCGCACTCGTCTCGAAGAGCCGAAAGCCTTCATGCTCGAAGGCCGGGATGCGACCGAAGGGGTGGTGCTCGAAATACCAGGCAGGAATGCCATCAGTGGCAAAGACATCGACCGGCACAAGCTCGTGGTCGACGCCTTTTTCCGCGAGCACGAGGCGGACGATGCGCACATAGACGCTGTAGTCCGCCCCATAGACGATGGGCTTGCTCATGCTAGCCCTCCTGGACCTCGACAGGTCAGGCCATCGCCTTCTGCAGGTTCTCGTCTATCTTGTCTAGGAAACCGGTGGTCGAAAGCCAGGGCTGGTCGGGGCCGATCAGCAGCGACAAGTCCTTGGTCATGAAGCCGGATTCGACGGTCTGGATGCAGACCCGTTCCAGCGTTTCGGAGAAACGCTTCAACTCGGCATTGTCGTCGAGCTTGGCGCGGTGGGCGAGGCCTCGCGTCCAGGCGAAGATCGAGGCGATCGAATTGGTCGAGGTTTCCTCGCCCTTCTGGTGCTGGCGATAGTGGCGGGTGACGGTGCCGTGCGCGGCTTCGGCTTCCACCGTCTTGCCGTCCGGCGTCATCAGCACCGAGGTCATCAGGCCGAGCGAGCCAAAACCCTGCGCAACCGTGTCGGACTGGACGTCGCCGTCATAGTTCTTGCAGGCCCAGACATAGCCGCCCGACCATTTCAGGCTGGAAGCCACCATGTCGTCGATCAGGCGATGCTCGTACCACAGCTTCTTCGACTTGAACTCGGCTTCGAATTCGGCCTCGTAGACCTCCTGGAAAATGTCCTTGAAGCGGCCGTCATAGGCCTTGAGGATGGTGTTCTTGGTCGACAGATAGACCGGATAGTTGCGCAGCAGGCCGTAATTCAGCGAGGCGCGGGCGAATTCGCGGATCGAGTCGTCGAGATTGTACATGGCCATGGCGACACCGGCGCCCGGCGCGTCGTAGACATCGTGCTCGATCACCTTGCCATCCTCGCCGACGAACTTGATCGTCAGCTTGCCCTTGCCGGGAAAGCGGAAATCGGTGGCGCGGTACTGGTCGCCGAAGGCGTGGCGGCCGACGATGATCGGCTTGGTCCAGCCGGGCACGAGCCGCGGCACGTTCTTCATGATGATCGGCTCGCGGAAGATGGTGCCGCCGAGGATGTTGCGGATTGTGCCGTTCGGCGACTTCCACATCTTCTTCAGCTTGAATTCCTCGACGCGCTGCTCGTCGGGGGTGATGGTCGCGCATTTCACGCCGACGCCGTATTTCTTGATGGCGTTGGCCGAATCGATGGTCACCTGGTCATTGGTGGCGTCGCGATGCTCGATACCGAGGTCGTAATATTCGAGCTTCAGGTCGAGGTAGGGGTGGATCAGCTTGTCCTTGATGAACTGCCAGATGATGCGGGTCATCTCGTCGCCGTCGAGTTCGACGACCGGGTTCGCCACCTTTATTTTCGCCATGGAAAAAATGCCTCGTTGCTGGGAAATGGGATGGCCTTGCCCGCATCGCGTTCGGCCGGGGGATGCCGCCCGTATATCAAAGCGTTTTTGACCGCGCAAACGGCTATCGGTCACGAATGTGAGGCACGACCGCCGTCATTTGCGAATGCTTCATTTTCGCGGCCGAATATGGCAGGGACGCTGAAATGCCGCAAACAGCAGTTCATTGACAATCATGCCCATCATCGAAGATCGCGATAATACTGCAGACGCCGGCCCGGCGATCATCCTCGTCGAGCCGCAGCTCGGCGAGAACATCGGCATGGTCGCTCGCGCCATGGCCAATTTCGGTCTGTCGGAGCTGCGTCTCGTCAACCCTCGTGACGGTTGGCCGAGCGAGAAGGCACGCGCGGCGGCCAGTCGCGCCGATCATGTCATCGATGCCGTCACCGTCTTCGACGATCTGGCCTCCGCGCTCGCCGACCTGAACTTTGTTTTCGCCACCACGGCCAGGCAGCGCGACGGCTTCAAAGCCGTGCGCGGGCCGGTGGAAGCGGGCAGGATGCTGCGGGCCCGTCACGCAATGGGCCAGCGCACCGGCATCCTGTTCGGACGCGAACGCTTCGGCCTCTACAATGACGAGGTCGGCCTTGCCGACGAGATCGTGACCTTCCCGGTGGATCCTGATTTCTCCTCGCTCAACATCGCCCAGGCCGCGCTGCTGATGTCCTATGAATGGATGAAGTCAGGCTTGGAAGACGAGACCAAGACCAATTTTTCCGGCCCGAATATGAAGCCGGCGAGCAAGGAAGAACTGCACGGCCTGTTCGCCTATCTCGAAGGCGCCTTGGAAGCGCGCGGCTATTTCCGGCCGGCCCCGAAGAAGCCGAAGATGGTGGACAATCTGCGCGCTGTGCTGACACGTCCCGGATTTGCCGAACCGGAGCTCAAGGTGCTGCGCGGCATCATCTCGTCGCTCGACCGATTTTCGCCGGCGATGCCGCGCGGCGATGGTTCCCCGGGCGACGATCCAAGACGATTGCCCGCGGCCGCCGCGCGCGCCCGCAAGGCGGAAGGCAATCGCCTGGCTGATACCGGCAAGGACGACGACATACCGCCGCTCGGCGGAAAGGGAACCGACAATGACTGAGCGGCCGATCCTGATGTTCGATTCGGGCATCGGCGGGCTCACCGTGCTGCGCGAGGCGCGCGTGCTGATGCCCGATCGCCGCTTCGTCTATGTCGCCGACGACGCCGCTTTCCCCTATGGCGCTTGGGAGGAGCCGGCCCTCAACGCCCATATCCTCGGCCTGTTCGGCGCGCTGCTGGAAAAATTCAAGCCCGAGATTTCGGTCATCCCCTGCAACACCGCGTCGACGCTGGTGATCGACGCGCTGCGCGCGAAATTCCCGGGCCATCCCTTTGTCGGCACGGTGCCGGCGATCAAGCCGGCGGCGGAGCGCACGCGCTCCGGGCTGGTCTCGGTGCTGGCGACGCCAGGTACGGTCAAGCGTCAATACACGCGCGACCTGATCAGCAAATGGGCGCAGAAATGCCATGTGCGGCTCGTCGGCTCGGACCGGCTCGCCCCGCTGGCCGAGATTTACATGCGCGAGGGGTTCGTCGACGAGGAGATTGTGCGTCAGGAGATCGCACCATGCTTTGTCGAGAAGGACGGCGCCCGCACCGATATCGTCGTGCTCGGGTGCACGCACTATCCGTTCCTGGCCAATCGCATGCGCAAGACCGCGCCCTGGCCGGTCGATTGGATCGACCCGGCCGAAGCGATCGCCCGTCGCGCCATGTCGCTGCTTGCACCGGTCGACGGACCGCTGCCGGTGGGTGAGCCTGACATTGCCGTCTTCACCTCCGGCAAGATGGACTTCGCCACCAGCCGGCTCATGCAGGGCTTTGGCCTGACGGTCGCCTGATATCCGGAACATTGGTTGGCTCGTTGCGTTTTCCCCTCAGGCAATAAAGGGAGAAACAGCCATGCCATCCACCTCGAAAGCTCAGCAGAAAGCCGCTGGCGCCGCTCTGTCGGCCAAGCGCGGCGAGACGAAGAAGGGCGAACTCAAAGGCGCTTCCAAGGGAATGTACGAATCGATGAGCGAAAAGCAGCTCGAGGAATTCGCCGAGACGAAGCGCAAGGGCCTGCCGGAAAAGAAGTCGAAGCATTGACGTCAGGCATGCCCTTCGCGGGGATGACCAGGGCGACAAGGCGTTCGCGGAACGCGAGACGGAACCAAAAAAGCCCGCTGCTAAAGCCACGGCCTTTGAAACGTCGGTCGCCTGAGCCGAACCGGAAGCCTAGCCGCAAGCTTGACACCGGCTAAATCTCCGTTTAATCAGCGCGCCAACACCGGGCCGCAACGCCCGGTGGTTTTTCTTTATGTGCGCAAGATGCGTGGAAACTCAATTCTACTATCTTGTTTGAACTGACGTGTCCCGTGGGTTTTCCGCCGCGTTGCGTGGGAAAACCCTGTCAGGTCTCGAAAACGGAGGCCAGAGGAGGGCGCGTTTCCTTCACCCGGACCATGAGGTTCCGGGTGTGTTGTTATGAAAAAGGGAATGCGATGAGCAAGCGCGAATCCGCGAAGTACAAGATCGACCGCCGTCTTGGCGAAAATATCTGGGGCCGCCCGAAGTCCCCGGTCAACAAGCGTGAATACGGCCCCGGCCAGCATGGCCAGCGCCGCAAGGGCAAGCTTTCCGATTTCGGCCTGCAGCTGCGCGCCAAGCAGAAGCTGAAGGGTCACTATGGCGACGTTTCGGAAAAGCAGTTCCGCAAGGTCTATGAAGAGGCGGATCGCCGCAAGGGCGACACCTCGGAGAACCTGATCGGCCTGCTCGAATCGCGTCTCGACGCGGTCGTCTACCGCGCCAAGTTCGTGCCGACCATTTTCGCCGCCCGCCAGTTCGTCAACCACGGCCACGTCAACGTCAACGGCAAGCGCGTCAACATCGGCTCGTACCGTTGCAAGCCGGGCGACGTCGTCGAAGTCCGCGAAAAGTCGAAGCAGCTGGTCATCGTTCTGGAAGCGGTCGGTCTCGCCGAGCGCGACGTGCCGGACTATATCGAAGCCGATCACAACAAGATGGTCGCGACCTTCTCGCGCATCCCCGGCCTGGCGGACGTTCCGTTCGCCGTGCAGATGGAACCGAACCTGGTCGTCGAATTCTATTCGCGCTAAAACGGGCGCGTTTTGCGATACCATTCAAAGGCCGCCCATCGAGGCGGCCTTTTCTTTGTCGGCCATGTCCGCTAATCCCGGGCGCAACGAAGTGCGAACCGTCGTTGCTCCCGGGTTTTGGAACTGACGCCATGAACATGCTGCCAGACGCCGAATCGCTTGAACCAGCCGACATCGAGGGCGGCTTCCATCCGCTGTTTGCCGATGTGCCGTCCTCGGTCGAGTTCAACAAATTGCGCAAGCGGCTGCTGCGGCTGACCCGACAGGCAATCGAGGATTTCTCGATGGTGAAGCCCGGCCAGCGCTGGCTGGTAGCGCTGTCGGGCGGCAAGGATTCCTACGGTCTACTCGCCGTTCTGCTCGACCTCAAATGGCGCGGCCTGCTGCCGGTCGATCTGCTGGCCTGCAATCTCGATCAGGGCCAGCCGAATTTCCCCAAACATATCCTGCCGGACTATCTCGACAGATACGGCATTGCGCACCGGATCGAATATCAGGACACCTATTCCGTCGTCACCGACAAGCTGCCTGCGGGCAGCACCTATTGCTCGCTGTGTTCGCGGCTCAGGCGCGGCCATCTCTATCGCATCGCGCGCGAGGAGGGGTGCTCGGCGCTGGTGCTCGGCCATCATCGCGAGGACATTCTCGAGACCTTCTTCATGAACCTGTTCCATGGCGGCCGTCTCGCCGCCATGCCGCCAAAGCTGCTCAACGACGACGGCGACGTCATGGTGCTGCGGCCGCTGAGCTACTGCGCCGAGGTCGACCTCGAAAAATTCGCTGCCGCGATGCAGTTCCCGATCATTCCCTGCGATCTCTGCGGCAGCCAGGAAGGTCTCCAGCGCAACGCCATGAAGGCCATGCTCGGGGATATCGAAAAGCGCATGCCCGGCCGCAAGGACACGATGCTGCGCGCGCTGTCGAACAGCAGGCCATCGCATCTGCTCGACAGAAGGCTGTTCGATTTCGCCGCGCTCAATGAGACACTCAGCACAAGGCAAGCCGATGACATTTGACGACACCGCGATCGACTGGCTGGCCGGCATTCTGGCCGAGGCGGCACTGGCAGAAATCATGCCGCGCTTTCGCCGGCTGGGCGAGGGCGACATCCGCCAGAAGACCTCGGCCGCCGACTTGGTGACGGAAGCCGACGTCAATGCCGAGCGGCTCATCACCGCGCGGCTGCGCGAGCGTTATCCCCAGGCGATGGTCGTCGGCGAGGAGGCCTGTTCCGACAATCCGGCACTGCTTGATGGTCTGGGCGATGCCGATCTGGCTTTCGTCATCGACCCGGTGGACGGCACTTTCAACTTCGCCTCCGGCGTGCCGCTGTTCGGCGTCATGCTGGCGGTCGTGGTCAAGGGCGAGACTGTTGCCGGCATCATCCACGATCCCGTCGGCAAGGACTGGCTGATCGGCGCCAGGGGCGCCGGCAGTTATATCCGGCATGCGCATGGCGGCATCGAGAAGGTGCATGTCGCCGCACCCGCGCCGATCTCGGAAATGACCGGCTCGGTCTCCTGGCAGTATATGCCCGAGCCCGACCGGTCGCGGCTGGCGCGCAACCAGACGAAGATCCTGTCGCAATTCGCCTATCGCTGCGCCGCGCACGAATATCGCCTGCTGGCAAGCGGCCATGCCCACTTCGTCGTCTACAACAAGCTTATGCCGTGGGACCATCTGGCTGGCGTGCTGATCCATGCCGAGGCTGGAGGTCATGCCGCGCGCTTCGACGGCAGCGCCTATCTGCCCTCGCATGTCGGCGGCGGCCTGCTTGTCGCACCCGATCGCGAAAGCTGGCACGAATTGCGCCGTGAGCTTTGGGCGCAATAGGATCATTTCCTAGCCAGTGCTTTGAATCGGCGGTGGGCAGCGAAAGAGCGATGCAATCTCACGCAGATCCGGAGGCTCTCGAATGAAACTTCGGTTCGCAATTGTCGCGGCGGTTCTTGCCGCCGCCTTGTTTGCCAGCTCCCACGAAGCAAGATCGCAAGAGCGCACCTGTCGCAGTCCCGATCCCGTCAACACGATAAAGGAGATGTCGGACGCTATTTATGCTTGTTGGAAGCCGCCACCTGGAACCGCCGGCATGTCGCTGACGCTGCGGTTCTCGCTTCGCCGCAACGGCACGCTGATTGGCAAGCCTCGCGCCACATATTCCGACCTGGGGACCGATCCCCAGCTCAGCCGGGCCTTCGTGGCGTCAATCCTCAAGGCACTCGACGAGGCTCTGCCATTGCCTTTTTCGGACAGCATGGGCGGAGCCATCGCGGGGCGTATGCTTGCCCCTCGCTTCACAGCGGCCCTTGAAGGTGCGTCCTGATGCATGTCGCCCAAAAGTGGCCCCGGGACAACGACACGCACAAAAACGACAATTCAGTGCAAATCGGTGATGTGCCCTGAAACGGGCGGGTTCTGCGGCCGGAACATCTTGCCGCGCTCGGCGATGAAAATCATCAGCAGCGCCGCGACCGAGACGCTGCAGAAGCCGGCGGCCAGCGGCGTCACCGTGCCGTTGAAAGCCTGACCGATCAGCGTGCCGAGAATGCCGCCGAGAAAAGTCTGCATGAAACCCAGGATGGACGACGCCGTGCCGGCCAGTTGGCCGAGCGGCTCCATGGCCAACGCGTTGAAATTCGCGCCGAGCGCGCCAAACGGGAGCATGGCGCAGGCAAAGAAGGTGATGAACAGCCAGAGCGGCATCTTCATTTCCAGCGAAATGACCAGCCAGGCAAGGCTGATGACCAGGAACAGCAGAAGCGCGCTCTGCGACAGGCGGCGCATGCCGATGCGGCCGACAAGGCGCGAGTTCAGAAAATTGGAGAAAGCAAGCACGCCCGCAACCCCGGCGAAGATGACCGGGAACATCTCGCCGACATTGAATATGTCGACATAGATCTGCTGCGCCGAGGCGATGAAGCCGAACATGGCGCCGAAAATGAAGGTGCTGGCGAAGGCATAGCAGATTGCAATGCGGTTGGTGAGCACGATGCGAAACCCGCCGAGGATGGAGTTGACGGTCAGCGGCCGGCGATGTTCGGGATGCAATGTTTCAGGCAGGCGCAGCAGCGACCAAGCCGAGACAATAAGCGCACCGACGGCCATGGTGACGAAGATCCAGTGCCAGGTCGCAAACAGCATGATGAACTGGCCGATGCCGGGAGCAATGACCGGAATCGCCATGAACACCATGAAGATCAGTGACATCACCTCGGCCATGCGCCGGCCGTCGAATGTATCGCGCACGATCGAGACGGCGATGACGCGGGTCGCGGCAGCACCAATGCCTTGCACGGCCCGGCACAAGAGCAGTGTTTCAAAGCTGGGTGCAACGGCGGCCGCCGCGGCCGCGGCGACATAGACCACCAGCCCGGCGACCAGCGGCGCGCGACGGCCGAAGCGATCCGAGATCGGCCCAAAGAACAGCTGGCCGCCGCCGAAGCCCAGAATATAGGCGGTGATTACATATTGCCGGTGGTTTTCGTTCTCGACGCCGAGCGAGGCGCCGATCTGCTGCAGAGCCGGCAGCATGATGTCGATGGCCAGCGAGTTCAGCGCCATCAGCGCGGCGCACAGCGCGATGAACTCCCAGCGTGGAATGGGCAGTTTGCTTGCCGATTGCGGCGCTGATTTTTGCTGGTCCACGGCAAGTCCGATCTTTAAAACGAAAATGCGCCGGCGGGCCGGCGCATTGGCTCGTCTCGGTCCTGCATACAGGACATAAAAATTGCCGAGGTGGGCTGCCCTGGCGTTTCATGCACGTGTGCGGCGGTTAGGCAGACGACATGCACGAAAAATAGCGGTCAGGCGGCGCCTTTGACGCCGACGCCCTTTTCGACAAGGAATGTCTGGAGTTCGCCCGCCTGGAACATCTCGCGGATGATATCGCAGCCGCCGACGAATTCACCCTTGACGTAGAGCTGCGGGATCGTCGGCCAGTTGGAATATTCCTTGATGCCCTGGCGCAGTTCGGCCGAGGTCAGCACGTCGACGCCTTTGTAGTCGGCGCCGATATAGTCGAGGATCTGGACGACCTGGCCGGAAAATCCGCATTGCGGGAAACCGGGCGTGCCCTTCATGAAAAGGACGACGTCGTTGCCCTTCACTTCGTTGTCGATGTAGTCGTTGATACCGCTCATGGAATATCCTTTCCCGCCTGTGGGAGTCAGGCTCGAAACATTTCCCTTCAAATAAACCCAACGATTGCTCGAAACAAGACTTTAGCCGTGCCGTGGCTGAAATGGCGCAAAGGATGGGCTGTGTTGGGCCAAGCGGTTCTCTCGACACTGATTCGCGTCGTTGCGGTTGTTCCGGTGCGGGTCAGTCGGGAACGCTGGTCTGCAGCGCCAGCGCGTGCAGCACGCCGCCCATATTGCCCTTTAGCGCGTCATAGACCATCTGGTGCTGCTGCACGCGGCTTTTCCCCCGGAAGCTCTCGGCCACCACCTCGGCCGCATAATGGTCGCCGTCACCGGCAAGATCGCGAATTGTCACCTTGGCGTCCGGAATGCCTTCCTTGATCAGCTTTTCGATGTCGTGGGCATCCATTGCCATGGCAGAATCCTGTTTCGAGCGGCCGGTAGCCGGCCATGATGAGAGTCGGGCGAGCCTAAAGCCTTTCCGGTCCGGATTGAAGCCGTTCTGTCCCGCCAAAGGCAAGACGGTCCGAGAACCACAGGGAAGACCTAGGCCGGTGGGCTTGCTTCATCCTCGACAGCGTCCTCGCGTGTCGAGAAGGCGCGGCCAAGGCTGAAGGCCAGCACATAGAGAGGAACGTTGATAACCAGGCTGACAATGGGAAGATAACTCGTCATCTGCCAGAGAGGCGAGAAGAACGGTTGGCCGTAGCCGTCGCAGATCAGCGAGGAGCCGTACTCCCACAGCGCCCCTATGACGGCCGCGCAAGCAAAAAGCTTGATGCAGGTGACGATATGCCTCGCCCGTTCCGGATCAGGGAAAAGGCGGCCCCAAAGCACCAGGCAGACGATCGGGATCGCGTAGATGAGGTTTTGCGCGACGAGCATCGGGATGGCGCCATTGGCTGTGGCAAGAAACTGCGCGCGCGTTTCCAGCTGGGGGCAAACCTCGCTTGAGGTCGTCGACAGCAGGAAAAAGACGAACGGCCCAAGGAACCAGAAGAAGAACAGCGACGGCCAGAAGACGACTGCAAGCATCGCCCGGGCAGCCAGTCCGGTCAACTGGCCTGGTCCATGAAGCGGGGGAACCAGCCTTCGTGGGCCCCGGTCAATTCGCTGACCGGGATTGCCCGCGCCTCGCCAAGCTTCAGCACGCTGCCGCCGGTCGAGCCGATCCACGGCGCGAAAATGCCGAGTTCGCTCTGCTGCTTGCGGATGGCGTCCCATTCATCGCCATGCGGGTCGATCGACAGCGTCAGGAGATAACGGCCCTGATCCTCACCGAACCAGACCGGGATGGGGTCGGTGCCGACAAGCCCGGGAACGGTCGCGCCGACGCCGGAGGCCATTGCCATTTCGGCCAAAGCCACCGCGATGCCGCCATCGGACACATCATGGGCCGCCGTGACGATGCCGGACGCGATGAGCGCGCGCACATGGTCACCGACGCGCCTTTCATGATCGAGGTCGACCGGCGGCGGCGGGCCATCCGTGCGGCCGTGGATGTCCCTGAAATAGACCGACTGGCCGAGATGCGTTCCCCAGGAGGCCGGCGCGCCGACCAGCAGGATCATCTGGCCTTGCGCGGCAAAGCCGGTCTGCACCATCTTCGACCAGTCAGCGATCAGGCCGACGCCGCCGATGGTCGGTGTCGGCAGAATGCCCTGGCCGTTGGTCTCGTTGTAGAGCGAGACGTTGCCGGAGACGATCGGAAAGCCGAGCGCGCGGCAGGCCTCGCCTATGCCTTTCACCGCGCCGACCAATTGCCCCATGATCTCGGGCCGTTCCGGATTGCCGAAATTGAGATTGTCGGTGGCGGCCAGCGGCAGGGCGCCGGTGGCGGTCAAATTGCGCCAGCATTCAGCCACCGCTTGCTTGCCGCCCTCATAGGGGTCGGCCTCGCAATAGCGCGGCGTCACGTCGGACGAGAAAGCGAGCGCCTTGGTGGGATGGCCTTCGACGCGAACCACACCGGCATCGCCGCCGGGAAGCTGCAGCGAATTGCCCTGGATCAGCGTGTCGTATTGCTCCCAGACCCAGCGGCGCGAGGAAAGATCCGGTCCGCCGAGCAGCTTCAGGAGCGCATCGGCAACATCGGCCTGCGGGATGTCATTGGCGGCCAGCGGCGCCGGCTTCTTCGGCTCGACCCATGGCCGGTCATATTCCGGTGCCTTGTCGCCGAGATCCTTGATCGGCAGGTCGGCGACCTCGTCGCCCTGGTGCAGGACGCGGAAGCGCAGATCGTCGGTGGTCTTGCCGACGATGGCGAAGTCGAGCCCCCATTTGTGGAAGATCGCCTCGGCTTCCTTTTCCTTCTCGGGGCGCAGCACCATCAGCATGCGCTCCTGGCTTTCCGAAAGCATCATTTCGTAGGCGCTCATGCGCTCTTCGCGCACCGGCACCTTGTCGAGATCGAGCTCGATGCCGAGATCGCCCTTGGCGCCCATCTCGACCGCCGAGCAGGTGAGGCCGGCCGCACCCATGTCCTGGATGGCGATGACGGCGCCCGAGGCCATCAGTTCGAGGCAGGCCTCCAGCAGGCACTTTTCGGTGAAAGGGTCGCCGACCTGCACGGTCGGGCGCTTCTCGTCGATCTCATCGTCGAATTCAGCCGAAGCCATCGTGGCACCGCCGACGCCGTCGCGGCCGGTCTTGGCACCGAGATAGACGACCGGCAGGCCGACGCCCTTGGCCTCGGACAGGAAGATAGCGTCTGTCTTGGCTATGCCGGCCGCGAAAGCATTGACCAGGATGTTGCCGTTGTAGCGGGCGTCGAAATTGACCTCGCCGCCGACCGTCGGCACGCCGAAGGCGTTGCCATAGCCGCCGACGCCGGAAACCACGCCGCTGACCAGGTGCCGCGTTTTGGGATGGTCAGGCGCGCCGAAGCGCAGTGCATTCATCGCCGCGATCGGCCGCGCCCCCATGGTGAACACGTCGCGCAATATGCCGCCGACGCCGGTCGCCGCACCCTGGTAGGGCTCGATGTAGGACGGGTGGTTGTGGCTCTCCATCTTGAAGACGACGCAGTCGCCGTCGCCGATGTCGACCACGCCGGCATTCTCGCCCGGACCCTGGATCACCTGCGGGCCGGTGGTCGGCAGCGTGCGCAGCCACTTCTTCGAGGATTTGTAGGAGCAGTGCTCGTTCCACATAGCCGAGAAGATGCCGAGTTCGGTAAAGCTCGGCTCACGGCCAACGAGGTCGAGGATGCGCTGATACTCGTCGGGCTTCAGCCCGTGCGCGGCGATGAGCTCGGGGGTGATCGGCACGGAATTGGAAATGGTCATGGGCGGCGATTTTTATCCGGGGCGCGTTGGGATTTTGAGTCCCGTCTTATCGCAAGCTTGGGAGCCAATACACCCATCGGATGCTGAAAAACAACGGAAAGCTACAAGGCGATGACGGGTGCGACGAGATCGCGGCTTTGATCCGGCCATCGATCCGCGCGTAGCGGCAGTCGTGGGGGAACATTGTGTCTGTTCGCGAGAGGCTTCTTCACCGCCATTGGGGAACGGGATGACATCCCGGCCGTTAGGTCTCCAACCAATCAGGAGATTTGGACCATGGCCACCAAGCAAGGCAAGAAAGACAATCGCCTCTCGGACAAGGAGGCTATGCATATCGCGGAGACCACCGACGTTTCACCTGGGCAGGCCAAGGAGCTGGCCGAGAAGCACGGGAAAGACAAGGCCGAGAAGGAAGCCAAGAACTTCAAGGCAGAGGGCTGATCCGAGAGCCAGTTTTATAGGGACTGCTCCGCGCCAAACCGTCGCTTAAGAAGTGATGGGCCTGCCGGTAGAAGTGGTAGGCCCGTCAGTCGCGAACTGGCTCAGGAGAAGCTGTCGTAGCCGGCACGGCCTTCATCGAGAAGTCGCCGTATCACCGCAACGCCTTCGGCGATGTCCTTGCGCTGCCGTGGTTGCGAAACGCCGAAGCGGACGCCGTGGAAAACCTGCTCGGAGCGGCCGGCCTTGAACTCGTCCTCGTCGTCGATCAGCACGCCATGCTCAAGGCAGGCGTTCTTGAAGGTGCCGGAGAGCCAGGGGTCGGGCAGGGTCAGCCAGACAAAGGGCACCCTGTCGTGTGACTTGAACGCGAAGCCCGCCAAAGTCTCGCGCACGATCGCTATGCGGGCGCGGATTTCAGCGATGCTGCGCCCGCGTATCTCGTCCGCTTGGCCCGACAGCACCAGCCTTGTATTCACCTCCGCCAGCAGGAAGGGCATGCCGCCGGTCATCATCTTGTGGGCGACGCGGATGCGGTGACGATAGGCAGGCGGGCAGGAAAGCCAGCCACCGCGCACACCCGCCGCGACCGACTTCGACAGACCACCGGCGACGATGGTGCGTTCAGGGGCATATTCGGCCAGCAACGGTGTCGGATCGTCGGTCAAATTGCCGTAGAGATCGTCCTCGATGAGGACGACATTGTATTCGCGTGCGACACGCGCGATTGCTTCGCGGCGCGCCGCCGACAAGGTCACCAGCGTCGGGTTTTGCGCCGTCGGCATCAGGAAGATCATCCTGGGATGCTTTTGCGCGCAGACGCGCTCGAAATCCTGCGGGTCGAGGCCCTCGTCGTCAGACGCCACCAGCGCGGTGCGCCGGCCGATCAGCCCGGCGCTACGGGAAATCTGCGAGTAGGTGAGGTGCTCGAAGGCGACATAATCGCCGGGCGTGGTCAGCGCTGCGATTGCCGCCATCACCGCGGCGTGGGTGCCGAGCGTCGGGACGATGGCGTCGGCATTTGGGCGAAACGAATTGCGCGACAGCCAGCGGGCGCCGGCTTCGTACCAGCGGTCGGGGAAATCCCGCGTGTAGCTTGAAATCTCATGCGGATGGTCCTGCGCCGTGCGCGACAGGACATCGGCGATATCAGCGCCCTGGCCGACGTCTGCCGCTGCCGTGCTGTCGAAACGCAGTTTGCCGCGCGGTGCATCGATATGGCGAGTGCCTTCGCCGCTGGCGTCCGGCGCCGGAAAATTCGGCTTCGCGTCATCGGCGCGTTGGCCGAGAACATAGGTTCCGCGCCCGACTTCGCCGCTCACCAGCCCGCGCTCGCGCAGCAATTGATAGGCCCGGCCGACCGTGCCGACGGTGGTGCCGATGTCGTAGGCGAGGTCGCGTTGCGGCGGCAGCTTTGCTCCGGCATCGATCACGCCCCGATCGATATCCGTTTCGATCGAATCCGCCAGGCGCTGATAAAGCGGGCCGGAGCCGGCGGTGAGATCTGGAAGCCAATTTGTCATGGTGACAATTTTGTATATTGCGCCGAATTATGAGTCAATACATATCAGTATTGCGTCAAAACGGGTGCAATTTGGAATTCCGGTAGAGAGAAAATGAATACAATCGCTACAATCCGTCATTCGAGAGCCGAATCGTCAGGCCAATCGGCACGCCCATCGGGCCAAAGCGGTTTTGTCAGCCGTCTGGTGCGCGTGGTCAGGTCGCTGGCAAAATCGATCGATCATCTGCTGGAGCGTCGGCGCAGCAGGTTGGCGCTGCTGGAAATGACCGATGACCAACTCAAGGATATCGGCGTCTCGCGCTGCGATGCCCACCGCGAGAGTATCAGGCCGTTCTGGGACTGACCCGGTTTTTGGGGAAGACCATGGTCCAAAAAGGAAATGCGGACCGATCGAAGATCCGCATAGCCCTAACGGACGCTCGATGCCCTGGTGCGCGCAACGCCATGATCCGCAAGGACGGCGACCACGCCTAGCACGATAAAAAGTCCGGTGATGGCCGCCGCTGAGATGGCGACGCTGGCCGCGCCGTTCTTGGCGACGTCCAGGAACGGGTAGGGCACCTCGCCGGCAAGCGGCGCCCGCACCAGCGCATAGATCAGATAGGCGACGGGATAGAGCACCCACCAGGAAATGTCGCTCCACCGCGTCCGACCGTCGGCGCCTGATATCAGCCACCACAGCACGAACAGCACCGGCGTCACATAATGCAGCAGGACGTCGCAGAACAGGAACAGTCCCCGCGGCTGCCAAAGCTGTGCCAGAACCGTGGCGTAGATGATGAAGACCAGCGCGATCGAAACGGCAACGCCAGCCCGCATCCGCGTCCCGGCGAAGGCCGGCAACCATGCATAGCCGGTGGACGACAGCAGCGAGGTGTATACCAGCACCGCGCCGATGTTGGTCAGGATGGTGAAGAAGCTGAAAACGAAAATGATGGAGCCGAGCAGGCCGCGGCCTGCTTCCATCGACGCCGGAATGCTGATGCAGAACTGCAGGATGAGCCCGGCCAGGCCAATGACCAGACCCGCTATCCGCAGAAAGCGGCCCATGGCTAGGCGGTCGCGGCGCAGGCCGGATTGCCGGCTTGCCAGCGGGCGATGTCCGAGCCGATGCGGGCGCCGAGCGGATCGTTCATCAGCGGCCCGAACACGTCGACGCGGCTTGAGCTGCCTTGCGCCTGCACGACCAGCAACGGTTTGCCGCCATAGTGCTTGGCCGGCACCAGCAGGAAACGCGGCGTGCCGCTGAACGAATTCAGTTCATTGGCCATCTGATACTGCTTGAAGGCCGGGTCCTTGCTGGCGATCCAGCATTTATGGGCTGATATCGCCACTTGTTCCATGGCCAGCAACGCCGCACTTTTGCCTGACGGGACCGGCGTGCTTTTCGGGGTCGATTGGCAGGATGCCAGCGCGAAACCCGCGGCGGCAACCAGCGCCATCGTCTTGTTCCTGGTCAAGCGGCCCCCATCTCAAGCTCGGACAGAAAATTCTCTAGGCCGTCGGTCATCTCGCCCCACACCCGCGACAATGCCGGATGCTGCGAGGCGATCTGCTCATAGGCGTCGAATTTGGGATAGAAGTCGAGCAGGTCGTGGCGTCCTGTCATCGCGCGGAAATTGTTGAAGATGAACCGCGTCGGCGTCAGCCAGGCATCGGCGAAACTGATGTCGTCACCGAGCGCGAAGGGCCCTTGCGCCATGCGCTCCTCGATCGCCGCCAGTCCATGATGCAGGCGGACGAACTGGGCGTCGATCTCGGCACTGTTTCGCTTCGGCATGGAATGAAGCTCGAAAAGCTTCATCATCGGGGTCAGCACATCGAGATCGGTGATGCGGGCGAACATGCGCACCAGCGCGCGGTCCTTGGAGTCGGGCGGCAGCAGCGCCGGTTCCGGAAACCGTTCTTCGAGATACTCGGCGATAACCACCGATTCGACGATCGTTTCCCCCGAACCAGTGATCAGTACTGGAATCCGGTTCATCGGCGAGATGGCGCGAAACTCTTCCGGGATGGGAAAGCCGGGCGGCGGAGCTATGATCTTGAGCGGCACGTCCTTGATGTAGGCCAGCGCCCGCACGATCGACGAATAGGGCGACAACGGCCGCGAATAGAGTTTCATGACCGTTTTTCTCCCCCATAAAGCGGACTTGCCCCGACAAAGAGACAGGAATGTCCGGCTGTTTTCAAGCTCGCCTCGATGATTTCAGGCGGCAATGCCAAGCGCACTTTCGAACAGTCCACGGCCGTCGGTACCGCCATGGGCTGCTTCGATCAGGTTCTCCGGGTGCGGCATCAGGCCAAGCACATTGCCGCGGTCGTTGATGATGCCGGCAATGTCGTTGATCGAGCCGTTGGGATTGGTGCCGTCCGCGTAGCGGAACACCACCTGGCCTTCGCCTTCGAGACGGGCAAGTGTATCGGCGTCGGCGAAATAATTGCCGTCATGATGCGCAACCGGCGTGCGGATGATCTGGCCTGGCTGGTAGCGGCGGGTGAACATGGTGTTGGCGTTGGTGATCTCAAGCTTCACTTGCCGGCAGACGAATTTCAGCGAGGTGTTGCGCATCAAGGCGCCGGGCAGCAGGCCGGCCTCGACCAGGATCTGGAAACCGTTGCAGACGCCGATGACCGTCACGCCCGCGGCTGCCTTTTCGGCCACCGCCCGCATGACCGGCATGCGCGCCGCGATCGCGCCGCAGCGCAGATAATCGCCGAAAGAAAAACCGCCCGGAATGGCGATCAGGTCGACATCCGGGATTTCGGTATCGGTCTGCCAGACCGTGACCGGCGGCTTTCCGGAAATCTTGGTCAGCGCCGCGATCATGTCGCGGTCTCGGTTGAGGCCAGGCAGGAGGACGACGGCTGATTTCATTTGGGTTCGTAAGGCCTCTGTGCTTCGGCGAGTTCTCGCAGATCAAGACGTCTATCTATGCGTTCAAGGCGCTCATCCTGACGGGTGAGAATGCCATAGACGTTATGGATATCGCTTTGCGTGGCTACCATGTGGCCCCGCATCACATTCAATTCCCGTTTCGTCTCGGAAACGTCCTGACGAAGCTCACCGATGTCGTGATGCACACGCTTGAGAAGCTCGAACATCAATTCATTCGTGACTTCCGCCATAGTGCCTCCGGTACAACCTCAGGTAATGGCTACACTATAGTTCTCAATCACCGTGTTCGCCAGCAGCTTGTCGCACATGGCCTTTAGATCGGCCTCGGCCTTGGCCTTGTCGCTTTCCGCCAGCTCGACGTCGAACACCTTGCCCTGCCGCACCGCGCCGACACCGCCGAAGCCCAATCCGGACAGGGCATGTTCGATCGCCTTGCCTTGCGGGTCGAGCACGCCGTTCTTGAGGGTGACGGTAATGCGGGCCTTGATCACGCTGGACATGCTCCTGTTCGAATGTCGGTCTTAGTGCGGCTTGCCTTTGATGCCTTCGGTCGAGGCGACAAGCACCGGGCCGGTCGGGCGCGGCGGCTCGTTCTCGTTCATGATGCCTAGGCGGCGGGCAACTTCCTGATAGGCTTCGACGAGGCCGCCCATGTCGCGGCGGAAGCGGTCCTTGTCGAGCTTGTCATGTGTCGCCACGTCCCACAGGCGGCAGGAATCCGGCGAAATCTCGTCGGCGACGACGATGCGCATCATGTCGCCCTCGAACAGGCGGCCGCATTCGATCTTGAAGTCGACGAGCTGGATGCCGACGCCCATGAACAGGCCGGAGAGGAAGTCGTTGACGCGGATGGCCAGCGCCATGACGTCGTCGATCTCCTGCGGGCTCGCCCAGCCGAACGCGGTGATGTGCTCTTCCGACACCATCGGATCGTCGAGCGCGTCTGCCTTGTAGTAGAATTCGATGATCGAACGCGGCAGAACGGTGCCTTCCTCGATGCCGAGGCGCTTGGACAGCGAACCGGCGGCGACGTTGCGCACGACGATTTCGAGCGGAATGATCTCGACTTCCTTGATCAGCTGCTCGCGCATGTTGAGCCGGCGGATGAAGTGGGTCGGGATGCCCATGCGGTTGAGGTGGTTGAAGATGTGTTCGGAAATACGGTTGTTGAGCACGCCCTTGCCGTCGACGACTTCATGTTTCTTCTTGTTGAACGCGGTTGCGTCGTCCTTGAAGAACTGGATGAGCGTACCCGGCTCAGGTCCCTCATAGAGGATCTTGGCCTTGCCTTCATAAATGCGGCGGCGATTTTTCATCTGATTTTTTCTCTGGGGTTCCGGACAGGCGGTATCAGACCATTTCCTGTCCGTCTGCCTGAAATAGTGCGGCTACGGTAGGGTTCAATGCCGGGTCTATCCCAATCGCAACATTTGCTCAATCGGCAAATCCTTCCAATCAACCGCTTTCGGGACCGAAATGCCGCAGCGCAGCATGCGACGAAGCGTATTGACCGGCCCGCGACCTTTTGGTTTGTGCTTTAGCAACACACATATCCACCGCCAACGAATCGAATTTGACCCGGAGGGACGCCATGAGCAGCATGAAAGACCGCGAAGAGGGCTTTGAGCGCAAGTTTGCTTTCGACGAGGAACTTCGGTTCAAGGCTGCGGCGCGTCGCAACAAGGCGCTCGGCCTGTGGGCCGCCGAAAAGCTCGGAAAGTCCGGCGCCGACGCCGACGCTTATGCCAGGGAAGTGGTTGTTTCCGACATCGAGGAAGCCGGCGACCACGACGTGTTCCGCAAGATCCGCAAGGATTTCGATGCGGCCGGCGTGGACCAGTCGGACCATCAGATCCGCCGCACCATGGACGAGTTGATGGCGCAGGCGATCGAGGAGATCAAGAACACCTGATCCGGCCGAAGCAGGTTCCGCAAAAGTGTCCCACGGTTTTGCGCCGGAGACCCTGCGACAGACCATAGAATGACTGGACCAATCGACCGCCCGGTCTATCCGGGCGGTTTTTCTTTGCCTTTGCCGCGGTTTCCGGCTGAAATTGCCGACATTAACAAGGAAGCGATTAGATGTCCCTGAAGTCCCGTCTTTCGGCCGATGAAACGCTGTTCACCGCATGGTCCGGCGTGCCGGATGCCCTGACCGTCGAAATCGTCGCCAAGCAGGGTTTTGATGCAGTCACGCTCGACATGCAGCATGGCGGCCATCACGAGGACAGCGTGCTGCGTGGGCTGGTGCCGGTGCTCGCTGCCGGCAAGCCGGCGCTGGTGCGCATTCCCGTCGGCCGTTTCGACATGGCAAGCCGCGCGCTCGATTTTGGCGCCGAGGCGGTCATCGCGCCGATGGTCAATTCGGTGGCTGACGCCAAACTGTTCGCCGCCGCCATGAAATACCCGCCGCTCGGCGAGCGTTCCTGGGGCCCAACCTACGCTTTTCCACGCCACGGCAAGGGCGACCAGGCCGAATGGCTGCGCGACAGCAACCAGCGCACAATGGCCTTCGCCATGGTCGAGACGCGCGCCGCCCTCGATGCGCTCGATGGCATTCTCGACACGCCCGGCATCGACGGTATTTTCCTCGGCCCGTCGGATTTCTCGATCGCCTGGAGCAATGGCTCCACGGTCGATTCGACGCTGGAAAGCATGATGGAGACAGTGGCGTCGGTCGCCGAGCGCACCCGCAAGGCCGGCAAACATGCGGCGATCTATGTTGTCGACCCGGCAATTGCAGGCCGTGTCGTGTCGATGGGCTACCGGCTGCTGGCCATGGGATCGGAACACGCGCTGATCGGGCTCGGTGCAAAAGCCCTGATCAACAGCGTCAGGGATTCGATCGGGTCCTGAACGAACTCAGGGTTTCAGGTCCGTCAGGAATTTGGCGAAGGTCATCGAGCCTTCGGGCCACGGACCAAAGCCCGAATCCGCGTTGAGGTGACCCGTCTCGCCGGCATCGACGAACAGCGAACCCCATGCTCGGGCAATGTCCTCGGCGACATCGAAGGCGCAGAACGGATCGTTGCGGCTGGCGATCACGATGGACGGAAAGGGCAGCGGCTCGCGCGGGTAGGGGCCGAAGGTCATCAGGTGCCTCGGCCTGATCTCGGGATTGGCGACATCGGGCGGCGCCACGAAGAAAGCCCCGGCGACCGGCTTGCGGAACCGCGGGATTGCTTGCACCGCCGTGGCGACGCCGAGCGAGTGCGCCACCAGCACGACCGGCTTCTCGGCCTCGTTGACCGCTTTGGCAACATTGTCCGTCCAGTCGTCGCGCACCGGCTTCGACCATTCCGCCTGCTCGACCCTGCGCGCCGTCGACAGCTTCGACTGCCAGCGGCTCTGCCAATGGTCGGGGCCGGAATTGGTGTAGCCCGGCACGATGAGAATATCTGCTTCCTTGACTTTCATGGCGCTGAGATAGCGAGCCGCGTCGCTTCGTGCAACGGGTCATGAACAGCGCTCTTGATCACAATAGTGAACACGATGTTCGCTTCTTCGCGTCTTGTGTGAACGATGCCGATGGACGATCTGTGATCAGGAAAAGAAACTGCCGTGTGCGGAAACCCTGACACGGCGTACAATGATTGGCGGCGCGGATTTTTTGCCTTGGGAGCTTCACCGCAGGCCGGTCGAACGGAGCATTTGATGAGTGAACTGCCCTTTGCCGCCACCACGCCGGTCAGCGTTGCCCGCGTTGGGTTGAAAGCGCGCGATGCTGAAAGCCTCGCGGCCTACTATCGGAGCGTCGTCGGCCTGCGGGAATTGAGCCGTGCCGACGGCGCGATCACGCTGGGCGCAGCCAACCGTCCGTTGCTGGTCATCGAGGCAGATGCTTCGGCCAAGCCGGATGATCCGCGCAGCGCCGGCCTGTTCCACACCGCCTTCCTGCTGCCCAGCCGCGCCGATCTCGGCCGCTGGATCAACCACGCCATCGCCGGCAAGATCACCATCGAAGGGGCTTCCGACCATCTGGTCAGCGAGGCGCTGTACCTGACCGACCCCGAAGGCAACGGCATCGAGATCTATGCCGACCGCCGTCCGCAGGATTGGAAGTGGAATGGCGACAAGATCGCCATGGCGACAGAGCGGCTGAACATTCCGTCGGTCGTTGCCGAAGTGCCGGCGGGCGACGCCGGCTGGCAGGGCGCGCCGGAAAACAGCATCGTCGGCCATGTCCACCTGCGGGTGGGCCGGCCGGAAGACGCCGAGGCCTGGTGGAACCAGGAATTCGGCTTCGACACGGTGGCCAAATATGGCGGCCAGGCGGTGTTCCTGTCCTCCGGCGGCTACCACCACCACATCGGCGCCAACGCCTGGCAGAGTTCGGGCGCCGGCCGCCGCGATCCGAGCAGATCCGGTCTGGCCTGGGTCGAAATGCGTTCGGACAATGTGACCAGCCCGATAACCCGCGAAGATCCCTGGGGCACGGTCATCAGGACTGTTCCCGGCAAAGCCTGATCGCCATCGAGCGCGTCTTTCTCCCCGTCACTATACGGGGAGAAATGCCCGGCAGGGCAATGAGGGGCAGCGCCAAGGTCGTGAAATTGTCAAAGCCTGAATGGGCGCGATCGTCGCTAAAGTCAGCGCTGCCCCTCATCCGCCTGCCGGCACCTTCTCCCCGTATAGTGACGGGGAGAAGGAAAGCTCGTCTCAGGCTTCGCCGAACACCCGCTTGAAGATCGTGTCGACGTGCTTGGTGTGATAGCCCAGGTCGAATTTCTCGCGGATTTCGGCTTCCGGTAGCGCTGCGGTCACTTCCTTGTCGGCGAGCAGTTCCTCAAGGAAATCAGCGCCGTGCTCCCATACCTTCATGGCGTTGCGCTGCACCAGCCGGTAGGATTCTTCGCGCGACAGGCCGGCCTGCGTCAGCGCCAGCATGACGCGCTGCGAATGCACGAGACCGCGGAACTTGTTCATGTTCTTCAGCATGTTGTCGGGATAGACAAGCAGCTTGTCGATGACGCCGGTCAATCGTGACAGCGCGAAATCGAGCGTCACCGTGGCGTCCGGCCCGATCATGCGCTCGACCGAGGAGTGCGAGATGTCGCGCTCGTGCCAGAGCGCCACATTCTCCATCGCCGGCAGTGCCATGGAGCGCACCATGCGGGCAAGGCCGGTGAGGTTTTCGGTCAGCACCGGGTTGCGCTTGTGCGGCATTGCCGAAGAGCCTTTCTGGCCCGGCGAAAAATACTCCTCCGCTTCCAGCACTTCGGTGCGCTGCAGATGCCGGATTTCGATCGACAGCCGTTCGATCGACGAGGCGATGACGCCGAGCGTGGCGAAGAACATGGCGTGGCGGTCGCGCGGGATCACTTGCGTCGACACCGGCTCCGGCTTCAGGCCGAGCTTTGCCGCCACATGTTCCTCGACATAGGGGTCGATGTTGGCGAAGGTGCCGACCGCGCCCGATATCGCGCAGGTGGCGATGTCTTCGCGCGCATGCACCAGCCGCTCGCGGCAGCGCGAGAACTCGGCATAGGCCTGCGCCAGCTTGACGCCGAAGGTGGTCGGCTCGGCATGGATGCCGTGGCTGCGGCCGATGGTGACGGTGTCCTTGTGCTCGAACGCGCGGCGCTTGAGGGCCGCGAGCAGGCCATCGATGTCGGCGAGCAGGATGTCGCTGGCGCGGGTAAGCTGCACGGCAAAGCAGGTGTCGAGCACGTCAGACGAGGTCATGCCCTGGTGGATGAAGCGGGCGTCCGGCCCGACGAATTCGGCAAGATGGGTGAGGAAGGCAATGACGTCATGCTTGGTGACGCGCTCGATCTCGTCGATTGCCTCGACATCGAATTTCGCAGCACCGCCCTTTTCCCAGATGGTTTTTGCGGCTTCCTTGGGGATGACGCCGAGTTCCGCCAACGCGTCGCACGCATAGGCTTCGATCTCGAACCAGATGCGGAACCGGGTCTCGGGCGACCAAATGGCGACCATTTCCGGCCGGGAATAGCGAGGGATCATCGGTCAGTCCTGACGTATCGAGAGGTTTGCCCGCGTCCTAACAGAGGCGAGCAAAATGCTCAACGCCGCTGGCGCGCAAACCAGACGCTCGCGGCAAACAGGGTCACGAAACCAAGCGGAAAGTAGAGCCGGATGCCCAGCACGACGAACTGGTAGAGCGCAATCAAGGTCGTGAAGACGAACTGGAGGGCCCAGGTGTGGGTGAAGGCGGGTGCATGCCACTCGGCATAGTAGGAGCGGTACTGCAGCGCAAACAGCCCAGCGGTCAGGCCGACCGTCGCGCCGGTGAGGCACACGAACGCCGCCGCGAAGGCGACTTCCCAGCGCCTGCCCTGCGAGACCAGCTTCGCGGCAAACAGGCCAATCGGAAAGGCCAGCGCAGCTCCCACAGCGAAAAGCAAGGTGACAATGCGGATTTTCGCCGGGGTCTCCCAGTTGTCCAAGAACAGGGTGACGAGCGCGCTGGCCCCCATCGTCACGGCCCACAACAAGGCGCCGATAAGCGCGGTGCGAAGTTCCGGCATCGCCCGGCGAAGGCGGCTCAGGGCGCGGTCGCGCCTGGCGGATTGAACAAAAGGTGTCACAGGCGGCCGGTCACCGCGATCCAGCGAAAGTCCGGTCCCTCGAAGCCGTATTGGCGCACCGCGATCAGCACCGCGTAGGCGCTCAGACTGTCCATTGAAAAGGTTTGCACGGCGCCGATGCGATAGCCATTCGGGCAACCCCGGCTTTTCGGTATCGCCTTGTCCTCATGCAGCAGCTTGGTGGTGCCGCCATCCTGCGCTTCGATACGCAGCAAGCGAAAACCGTTGATCTCGCCCTGGCTTTCGCAGCCTTCGGTGTTGTTCATGCCCAACTCGTCCAGGCGGAACTCGAGCGGCTGGTCGACCGGAGAGAAGATCGGGCGCGGGTTGACAGCCATCCGGTGCGGATCGGCCGAAAGCTCGGTCACCGGGTTGAAACCCGCTGTTATGCCGCGGTTGGCGCTCAGCTCGGCCTGACCGACAATGGCTTCGCCCTTTTGCCGGGCCTGAAGGCGCGCCGCATCCAGCTGGGCGTTCTCGTCTTCGAGCCGGACCCGGATCGGGGTGCCCTTGAGAAAGCTGTCGGTGCTGGTGTCGATATAATAGCGGTTGGCATAGGGAAAGCCCGATCCGTCGTGCACGCCATATTCCTCGAAAGCGAAGACGCTGCCGTCCTTGGTGAAGCCCAGGATTTCAAGTTGGGCGACGTCGCCGGCACGGGCAGTCATCGATGTCGCAAACTGTCCAAGCAGGCAAACGGCAAACAGAAAGAGCATTCGCATCGGTTTCTTCACCCTCAGCCGTTGTCGTCTCCATCCACTACCACGACGAAATCAAAACGTCGTGCGGTGCGAAAGCCGATGCATCCAATCGGCCCGTCATTTGTTATCGTCGGCAGTCCCAATGGAGAACCACCATGACCGACACCAGCAAAATTCGTGAGCATATGGAAGTCGTCGGCGCCGATGGCGTGCATGTCGGCACCGTCGACAAGGTCGACGGCCAGCGCATCAAGCTGACCAAGGCCGATAGCGGCGAGGGTACTCACAGGGGCCATCACCATTATGTTCCCGTGAGCCTGATTGCGGAGGTCGACGGCAACAAGGTGTGGCTGTCCGCGAATTCCGATGTCGCGGTGACCTTCGAGGAAGAAAAGTCCGATCGGGTATGATCGAGGGCCTCTGTTTATCCCAAACGCGATGACCAGACCGGAAACAGATCGTTTTCGGCCGGCGTCGCGGCAAACACGCCGCGGCTGATGGCGCGCGCCATCGTGGCGCCGGCCGCGGCATAGAGGTCGATTGCCGCGTCGGCGGTGAGTTCGATGCCGCTCGTCCCTGTTGCCAGCGCGAATACCAGGTCGCCATCGGCCGGCGTGTGCGTCGGCCAGATGGCGCGCACGAAGCCGTCATGCGCCGAGATTGCCAGGCGCTTTGCGGCAGCCTTGGTGAGAACCGCGTCCGTGGCGATGACGGCGATGGTGGTGTTGCCGCCGGCCTCCATCTGTCTGCCCACATGCTTGTCGCGGTATTTCAGCAGGATCCGCTTCGCGTCGTCCGGCATCGGCGAGGGATAGCCAAGCCCGCCGAATTCGTCGCCGATTTCGAACGGTGCCGCCCAGAAATGACGGGTTCGGCCTGTTGTCACCGAGCCGGTCGGATTGACGGCGGCAAGCGCGCCGATGGTTATGCCACTGTCCAGCAGCGTCGAGGCCGAGCCGAGGCCGCCCTTCAGCCCCGAGGTCAGCGCACCGGTGCCGGCGCCGATGGTGCCAAGCGGGAAATCGGCGGCGGCGGTTTGCACGGTTTCATAGCCAAGCTCGCGGTAGGGTGGATAAAGGCCCCAGTCCTTGTCGCCGCCATTGCGCAGGTCGAACAGGATCGCCGACGGCACGATCGGCACGCGAAAGCCACCGACCTCAAGGCCGATGCCGCGTTCACGCAGCGCCGCCTGCACGCCCGATGCCGCGTCGAGGCCGAAAGCCGAACCGCCCGAAAGCACCACGGCGTGCACCACATCGACCGAATTGTGCGGTTCGAGCAGGTCGGTCTCGCGGGTGCCCGGCGCACCGCCCACGATCTGAACGCCGGCCACCGTCGGTCCATCGCAAAGCACGGTCGTGACGCCGGACTTCAGCCTGGCGTCGGACGCGTTGCCGACGCGCAGTCCGGCGACGTCGGTGATCAGGTTGCGCGGGCCGGTGCGAAACATCAGTTGCTTTCCAAAGGAGCAAAGCGCGTGCCGTCGAATCGGAAGACGCGGTAGGGGCCCTGGCTGAAATCGCCTTTCGCGTCGAAGCGGATCGGCCCGATCGCAGTGGTGAAATCCTGTCCGGTCAGGGCCTCGGTCAGCGGCTTGCCCGAGGCTTCGGAAAAGCCTGACGCCGCCTTGGCGATCTCGACCGCCGCGTAGGCGGGCAGCGTATAACCGTCAGGCACGACCTTCTGCGTGGCAAAGGCCGACAATACTTTGGGGTCGGCGACTTCGGCCCATTCCGGCGGTGCGATCATCAATGTGCCCACGGCATAGGGCACATCGCCGAGCGGTGTGCGGAGGTTCTCCCCGCCGGCAAAGACGATGCCCGCCTGGAGCCGTGCGGCATCGCGGCCCATGATGGCTATGTCGTCACCGTCGCCGCCGGCGAACACATGAGTGGCGCCGGCTTTCTTCAGCCGGCCGATCATGCCGATCTGGTTGTCGAGCTGCGGCCGGAACGTGTCGACGAATACCGGTTTCAGCGCTGCCTGCTCGGCGGCCGCCCGCAACGTCTCGGCGATTTCGCGGCCATAGATGGTGCCGTCGTCGATGACGGCGAACAACTCGTTTTGCCACAGACGGGTGAGGGTGGAGGCGACGGCGTTGCGCTCATCGTCGCCGCGTGGCCCGAGGCGATAGACCGGCCAGCCGGTCTTGGCGCGGCGGTCGGTCAGGCTTTCAGTTCGCACGCCAACGGTAATGACTGGAACGTTGGCATCCTTAAGGATCGGCATCGCCGCCTCGATCGCCTCGGTGCACAGGAATCCGACCACGACATTGACCTTGGCCGCGACGAATTCCCTGGCCGCGGCAGCGCCGCCGTCGGCGGTACAGGCGTCATCCACGATCTTGAGTTCCATGCCGTTCGCTTCGGCCGCCTGACCGGTACCGGCCTCGATCTGCTTGCCGAGAATGGCCGATGGTCCAGACAGGGGCGCTGAGACGCCAACCAACAGCGTCTGGGCATTCGCACCACTGGCCAGAAACAGCCAGGATAGTGCCGCTATTGTTCTAGTCCTGGGTCGCATTCGAGCGATGAGGTCCTCTGTGCCGGTCTTATGCTGCTGGCACCTACTTACCGCCAAGACCTAAAGGCTGCCCGACCTTGGTGCAACACGCGAATTTCGGGATATGGCTCAAGCACTTCGCTTGTGGCGGGCTATGTATGGCCATATATGTCGGTGGGATCCTGATCATGGAAAATATACGGTGCTGAAGAAGAACGACATTGGGCCGCAGGCCTACCGCGACGCGATGAGCCATTTTGCCGGCCATGTTCATGTTGTCACCACCGATGGGCCGGCCGGCAAGCGCGGCGCGACGGTGATCGCGGCCTGTTCCGTCTCGGACACGCCCCCAATCATTCTGGTCTGCCTCAACCGTGAAAATCCCAAGAATGAGCCGTTCGTAAAAAACGGCAGATTTGCCTTGAACACCCTGGCTTCGCATCAGGAGCCGCTGTCGGTCGGGTTTTCCGGCATGACCGGCCTGCCGGTCGAGGAGCGTTTCGCGCTCGGCGAATGGGACCTGATCTCGACCGGCGCGCCGACGCTGAAGGGCGCGCTCGCCGTGTTCGACTGCGAACTGATCGACACCAAGGACCTCGCCACCCATCGTGTGCTTTTTGGCAAGGTGACAGGCCTGCGGATGGGCGATAATTTGCGGCCGCTGATCTACCACGCTCGCGGCTACCACGTTCTGGAAAGCGGAGCGCCGGCGTTCACGGAGAAAGAATGACCGAGCTGAAACCGCGCGCCGCGCCGCGGACGATCGACGAGACGCTCGATCTCCTGACCGGCGCGGACTATGTGGCGGACCGGTCGCTGGCGACCGTGCTGTTCCTGTCGTTGCGCATGAAGCGGCCGCTGTTCCTCGAGGGCGAGGCCGGCGTCGGCAAGACCGAGATCGCCAAGGTGCTGGCGCAGGCGCTCGGCCGCCGGCTGATCCGCCTGCAGTGCTATGAAGGCCTCGACGTCTCGTCTGCCGTCTATGAGTGGAACTATGCCGCGCAGATGATCGAGATCCGCATGGAGGAGGCGGCCGGCAAGGTCGAGCGCTCCGCCATGGAGCGCAACGTCTTCTCCGAAAAATACCTGATCCGCCGCCCGGTGCTCGATGCGCTGACCGGCAAGGCGGGGGCTGCTCCGGTTTTCCTGATCGACGAGCTCGATCGCACCGACGAGGCGTTCGAAGCTTTCCTGCTCGAAATCCTGTCCGACTTCCAGGTCACGGTGCCTGAACTCGGCACCATCAAGGCGGAAGAGCCGCCGATCGTCATCATCACCACCAACCGTACCCGCGAAATCCACGACGCGCTGAAACGGCGCTGCCTCTATCATTGGGTCGACTATCCCAATGCCGAGCGCGAACTGGAAATCGTGCGCCGCAAGGTGCCGCAGGCCAATCAACGGCTTTCGGCCGAAGTGGTCTCCTTCATCCAGAAGCTGCGCCAGATCGAGCTGTTCAAGGTGCCGGGTGTCGCCGAGACCATCGACTGGGCCGGCGCGCTGACCGAGCTCGACAAGGTGGCGCTCGATCCTGAAACCGTCTCCGACACGATCGGCGTGCTGCTGAAATATCAGGACGACATTGCCCGTATCGAACAGGGCGAAGGCCGGCGCATCCTCAACGAGGTGAAGGCCGAGCTTTCGGCAGCGGAGTAGGCGATGCCGAACCAGGAGCCGAAAGAAGCGAAGGCCGACGGGCGGATCGCCGACAACATCGTCTATTTCGCCCGCATTCTGCGCAAGTCCGGCATGAGGGTCGGGCCGGCTTCGGTCAAGGACGCCATCGAGGCGGTGCTGGTCGCCGGCATCGGCTCGCGGGATGATTTCTACTGGACCCTGCACGCCGTGCTGGTGTCGCGGCACGAGGACTACGCCACTTTCGACGAAGCCTTCCGGCTGTTCTGGAAATCGCGCGAGCTGATTGAAAAGATGCTGGCGATGTTTTCGCCGGTGGCGCCTGATGTCAGGGAGAAGCAGAAGCCGCGCGCCGCCGAGAACCGTGTCAGCCAGGCGATGTTCGAAGGCCATCAGAAGAACCAACCGGCCCAGGAAATTCCCGAGATCGAGGTCGACGCCCGCTTCACTTTTTCCGGCAATGAGGTGCTGCGCGGCAAGGACTTTGCCCAGATGAATGCGGCCGAGATGGCTGACGCCAAGAAGGCGATCGCCCAGTTGCGGCTGCCTTTCGACATGGTGCGGACGCGGCGTTTCAAGGCCGATGCGCATGGCCGTCGCGTCGATCCGCGCGCCATGATGCGCTCAGCGGCGCGCACCGGCGGTGAACTGATCCTGCCGAAATTCCGCTCAGCTCGCGAGGTTCATCCGCCGCTGGTTGTGCTGGCCGACATTTCCGGCTCGATGAGCCAGTACACGCGCATTTTCCTGCATTTCCTGCATGCGCTGACGGAAAAACGCCGGCGTGTGCACACGTTCGTTTTCGGCACCCGGCTCACCAACCTGACCCGGCAGATGCGTCATCGCGACCCCGATGCCGCCCTTGCCGATTGTTCGACGGCGGTCAGGGACTGGTCGGGAGGCACCCGCATCGGCGACACGCTGGCCGAGTTCAACCTGATATGGTCGCGGCGCGTGCTGGGGCAGGGCGCGGTCGTGCTTCTGATCACCGACGGACTGGAGCGCGACGATGTCGCCGGACTGTCGGAGGAAATGGAGCGCCTGCACAAATCCTGCCGGCGGCTGATCTGGCTGAACCCGCTGCTGCGCTTCGACGGTTTCCAGGCGCGCGCCCGCGGCGTCAAGGCGATGCTGCCGCATGTCGACGAGTTTCGCTCGGTGCACAATCTCGACGCGCTGGCCGATCTCTGCGCGTCGCTGGACAAGAAGTCGGCACAATCCGTTGATCCGCGCCGATGGCTGGAAGCTGGCGCGAGGCACGCCGCATAGCCATATGTTTGCCAGTTCTTTAGGAAAAACAGACCCTGAGAGAAGCAACGATGAGCGACAGCATTTATCTGGATGAGGCCCGCGACCCCCTGATCATCGCGGAGGGCTGGATGAAGGACGGCAAGGACGTGGCCATCGCGACAGTGGTCGAGACCTGGGGATCGGCGCCTCGTCCCGTAGGCAGCCATCTGGTCATCGATGCGGACGGCAATTTCCACGGCTCCGTCTCGGGCGGCTGCGTCGAAGGCGCTGTGGTGACAGAAGCCATCGACGTCATCGACAGCGGCAAGGCAAGAATGCTGGAATTCGGCGTTGCCGATGAAGCCGCCTGGCAGGTCGGCCTGTCCTGTGGCGGCCGCATCAAGGTGTATGTGGAAAGACTGGGTTGATCTCGGATGGATCCCTATGCCTTAAAAACTTTGAACGCCGAACGCCGCGCCCGCCGCGCGGCGATCCTTGTCACCGACCTTGGTGATGGCCGCGACCGCATCGTGCGCGAGGGCGACCAAGTTGCCGGCGATCTCGGCGCCGCGATCGCCAGGACGTTCCGCACTGGCAATTCCGGTTCGGTCGAAGCCGAGGGGCGAACCTTCTTTCTCAATGCGCACCTGCCACAGCCGCGTCTGGTCGTGATTGGCGCTGTCCATATCAGCCAGGCGCTGGCGCCGATGGCGAAAATCGCCGGCTACCCCGTGGAGATCATCGATCCCCGCACCGCTTTCGCCACCCCGGACCGCTTTCCCGACGTGGCGCTCCATGCCGAATGGCCGGAGGATGTGCTGAAGCGCCAGCCGCTCGACAGCTACACCGCGCTGGCCGCCGTCACCCATGATCCGAAGATCGATGATTTCGCCCTGAAGGCCGCGCTTGACGCCAACTGTTTCTATGTCGGAGCGCTCGGCAGCAGGAAGACGCATGCCAAGCGTGTCGAGCGCCTGCTGGCGCTGGGCGCGACCGCTGACCAGATCGCCCGTATTCATGCGCCGATCGGGCTCGATATTGGTGCTGCCAGTCCGGCCGAGATCGCTGTTGCGGTGCTGGCGCAAGCGATCCACGCCTTCCGCTCGCGCGGTGTGGAAGCCAAAGGCGCGGCGGCGTGAAGTTCGGATCGATCCCGATCGAGGCGGCTGAAGGCGCGGTGCTGGCGCATGCCACCACCGCTGGTGAACGCCACTTCCGCAAGGCGCACAGGCTAAGCGCCGAAGACGTGGTGCTGCTGCGGGCCGCCGGTATTTCCGAGGTCGTTGCGGCCGTGCTGGCCGCCGACGACCTCGGCGAGGATGCCGCCGCGCAGGCGATCGCTGACAGCATGGCCTTTCGCGGCATCGAGGCCAGGTCGGCCGCGACCGGGCGGGTCAATCTCCATGCCAGCGCGTCGGGCATCTTCACGGTCGATGCCGCGATGGTTGACGCCATCAATGCCATAGATCCGGCCATCACCATCGCCACGTTGGCGCAGCATGCGCCGGTCGAGAAAGGCCAGATGGTCGCGACGGTGAAGATTATTCCGTTCGCGGTCAGTTCAGCCCTGGTCGACGCCGCGACAAAAATTTGCGCGGGCGGCGAGATCTTTGCCGTCAATGCCTACCAGGCGGTGCGTGTCGGCGTCATCCAGACGGTTCTGCCGGGCATCAAGCCTGGAGTGCTCGACAAGACGCTGCGCGTCACCGAGGCCCGGCTGGCGCGCACGGGCGGCAGGCTGACGGCGGAGCGCCGTACGCCGCATGAAATCGCACCGGTGGCGGAAGCCGCGGCGTCCCTGGCGCGCGACAATGACATGGTGGTGATCTTCGGCGCCTCGGCGATGAGCGATTTCGCCGATGTCGTTCCAGCCGCGATCGAGAGGGCGGGTGGAACTGTCATCCGCGCGGGCATGCCGGTCGATCCCGGCAATCTGCTGGTGCTCGGCACACTCGATGGCAAGCGAGTCATCGGCGCGCCCGGTTGCGCCCGCAGCCCCAAGGAGAACGGCTTCGATTGGGTACTGGATCGGTTGATCGCTGGCCTTGATGTGACCGCCAAGGATATCGCCGGCATGGGCGTCGGCGGGCTGCTGATGGAAATCCCGACGCGGCCGCAGCCGCGGGAACCGCTGCCGGCCAAAAGCCAGCTTAAGGTCGGCATCGTGTTGCTGGCGGCGGGCCGGTCGAGCCGCATGGGTGGACCGAACAAGCTGCTGGCACTGTTCGATGGCAAGCCGCTGGTGCGCCGCACCGCCGAGCGGGCGTTCGGCTCGAAGGCGTCTAGCACGATTGTCGTCACCGGCCACCAGCGCGAGCGGGTGCGCGCGGCGCTGGCGGGCCTCGACGTGACCTTCGCCGACAATCCCGATTTTAACGAAGGCCTGTCCACCTCGCTGAAAGCCGGCATTGCCTATCTGCCGGAAGACTCCGCCGGTGTAATGATCGTTCTCGGCGACATGCCGGGTATCGCGTCCGATGACCTCGACAGGTTGATCGATGCCTTCCGCAAGGCCGGCGGCAATTCGGTGGTCCGCGCCTCGCATGACGGCAAGCGCGGCAACCCGGTGCTTTTGCCGCGTTCGCTGTTCCCGGCGATCGCCCATCTCGAAGGCGACACCGGCGCACGCCATCTGGTCGAGACCGAAGGGCTCGATGTCATCGATGTCGAGATCGGTGCGGCGGCGTCTGTCGATGTCGACACACGCGAGGCGCTGGAAGGCGCCGGCGGCGTGCTGCAGGATTGACAAACCCAAGCCGAATTACGCATGCCTTGGGCATGGCTACTCGCTTCCTTCCCTCTGCGTTTGCGCTTTTACCCCCCTCTGGCCTGCCGGCCATCTCCCCCTCAAGGGGAGAGATCGGCAGCTTCGATGGCGGCGTCCATCTTGCAACTTTGGAGATTGGCGAAAGCCAAAGGCGCATCCAATCTCTCCCCTTGAGGGGGAGATGGCCGGCAGGTCAGAGGGGGGCGGTCACGCTCCATGCCTTTCTGATTTCGATATTTTTCTTGTTTTCTGCCGGTTACGCCACCGCTCTCGAGCTAAAGCCCTTCAAGGACGATCTCTTCGCCTATCCGGCCACTCTGTCGTCCGACACCAATGGCGCCTACACCGTCATCGACTATCGCGAGATGCGCGACATCAACCAGCGTGACCAGGTCCCGGAGCGCCGGGTGCACGCCCAATACACCGACACCGGCGTTCGCAAGGTGCAGCAGGATCTGCTCTTGAAGACCGATGCCGGCGATGTCAGGCATATTGCCGTCGGCAAGACCGAGGGCGCCGGCATCATCGTGCTTTACCTGCACGGGCAGGGCGGCAGTCGCAAGCAGGGCGTCGACGACTTCACCTTCGGCGGCAATTTCAACCGGCTCAAGAACCTGATGGCCGGCAATGGCGGCCTCTATCTCAGTCCGGACTTTTCCGATTTCGGCGACACCGGCGCGGCGCAGGTCGCGGCCCTGATCAATCACTATGCCGAGCAATCGCCGGGCGCGAAGATCTTCGTCGCCTGTGGCTCGATGGGCGGCGCCCTGTGCTGGAAGCTTGCCGCCCGCAACGATACCGGCCGGCGCATCAACGGGCTGCTGCTGCTCGGTTCGCTATGGGACGAGAGTTTCCTGGCAAGCCCCGCCTTCCGGCGCCATGTCCCGATCTTCTTCGGTCAAGGCAGCCATGACGTGGTTTTCCCGGTGGAAAAGCAGGAAGCCTTCTTCCGCTCGATCATCGCCAGATCGAAAGCCTATCCCTATCCGACGCGTTTCGTCCGTTTCGAGACCGGCACCCATGGCACGCCGATCCGCATGATCGACTGGCGCGGCACGCTCAACTGGATGCTGTCGAAGGCGCCCTGATGTATATCGGCCAAAGTGCAGTGGGTTTGGCGGTCATTGCTCGGCCGATATCCTCTTGCTGGTGTAGGCTGATATGATCCAACAGCTCGGAAGTACGACGATGGACGTTCGCCCCTTCAATATCCAGATTCCGAACGAACAACTTGAGGATCTCCAGGACCGTCTTCACGCAACGCGATGGCCAGTTTCTCTAAACGAAACAGGCTGGAACGATGGGGCCGACCTGCCGTTCATGGAGCGCCTTGCGGATTACTGGCGAGATCGCTTCGACTGGAGAGCGCAAGAGGCGCGGCTGAACCGGCTGCCGCAATATCTGGCTAGGGTGAACAACCTGGACGTCCACTTTGTCCACCAGCCAGGCACCGGACCGGCGCCGCTGCCGCTGATCATCACGCATGGCTGGCCCGGTTCCTTCATCGAAATGGAACACATCATTCCATTGCTGACGGACCCATCTGCCCATGGTGGTGACCCAGCCGACGCCTTCCACGTCGTGGTTCCCTCGTTGCCCGGATACGGCTTCTCGCAGGCGCCGACGGAACCAGGCTTCCACTCCGGCCGCATCGCGGAGCTATGGGTGCAGTTGATGTGCGGGCTCGGCTATGACCGCTTCGCTTGCCAGGGCGGCGACATCGGCGCGGGCGTCTCCGCCTGGATGGCGCGGCTCCTTCCTGAAAACGTGCTTGGCGTCCACGTCAACTACATTCCCGGGAGCTATCGGCCACCCTTGGGTGCAGCTCAGCCACCTGTCACCGTTGAGGAACAGGCCTTTCTGGACAAGGCTGCGGCCTGGGCGGCAACGGAGGGTGTCTATGCCCATCTGCAGGGCACGAAGCCTCAGACGCTTGCTTATGCGCTGACAGACTCGCCGATCGGTCTCGCGGCCTGGATGATCGAGAAGTTCCGTTCCTGGAGCGATTGCGACGGTGACGTGGAACGCGCCTTTGGCATGGATGCGCTCCTTACGGACGTTTCTCTCTACTGGTTCACCAATGCGCTCACCTCGTCCTTGCGGCTCTACAAGGAGAATCGGCTCTCCCCTCTTGCGTTCAAGGCTCTGGAACGCGTTTCGCCGCCGCTTGGGGTAGCGCTTTTCCCCCCGCGAGTTGCCAATGCCGCCGCGCTCCTGGGTGGCGAGGGTCTTCGACGTGCAGCGATGGACGCCGATGCCGCGAGGCGGCCATTTCGCTGCACTGGAGGAACCGAATCTTCTGGTCCAGGACATTCGCGCCTTCTTTCGGCCGATGCGTTCGCGGCCTGAATCGAGAAGGTGAAAGCGAAGGACGGGTCGAACGCGGCGTTCTTGATTTGAGTCTTCCCTACGGCGCGGTGTTGTAGTCGACAACCGTCTGCGGATTTTCCTCGCCGTCATAGGACGCATCGACGTCGTACTGGACCAGCGAAAAATCACCGTTGCGGAACAGATATGTGCCGGAGTCGGAGGCATCGCCGATGCCGCGCCATTTGTTGAACGTTGTGATCGTATGGGCGTCCGGGTCATAGTCGGAATTGGTGGCCCATCCCGTGGTGTGGAAGCCGATCACCGTCACGCTCAACAGCTTGCCGTCACTGTCGTTGTTCTCGTAGCGGATATCGGTCTCCGGTTCGGCGAACTGCAATTGCCGCACGCCGTCCACCTCATCCGTCATGTAGTAGACCGAGCTTTCATTGTAGGCGGCGGCCGAACACGAAAAATGAAACAGCCGCGTTTCCTTGTCAGGATCGCCGGGCTGCGCATTCTTGTCCTTGTATTTGATCGAAAAGCCCTCCGGCTCATTGGCCAGGAACTGCTTGTCGCACTGGTCGCCATAGGTCGCCAGAAAGGCCTTCTTGGCCTGCTCCAGTGCCGTGTCCTTCTTCGGCGGTGGCGGCCCGTCGCCGCAGCTTGGCGGCAGCGCCTCCTCGAAATCAGCGGTGGAGGGTTTCAGCGCGCCTTTTTCGATGTGGATCGGATCGAAGGGTGGCGCCGCCTGGATCTGCGCATTCACCTGGCGCAACGTGTAGCAGCCGGCAAAGACCTTCTCGCCGCCGGTCTTGTCGGTGGCGCGGATGGCGACGGGGACGTTGTAGAAAATGCTGCCCGCTGCACCTTCGTCCGAAACGGCCCCGGTCTCCACCTCGACCTTGTCGGTGCCGTCATAACCCTTGACGAAACTGTCGAAATCCTTTGCCGGCTTCGTATCACCGAAATACCCCCAGGCGCGGGCGAATTCATGCCGGTTGATGGCGCTGTAGAGCGAGCGGACGACCGCCTCGGCGCTCGACCTGTCGTCGATATAGGGCGCTTCGGGCACATCTTCGGCGGCCAATGCCGTCTGGCCGATCGAGAGAAGGGCAGTCGCTGCGAAAAGGGCGCGTCTCATCGGGAATCTCCGCTCGATAGGAGAGTCTACAATGGCGATTGCGGCAACGTGGTGGCGCTGGTTCGGCGGTCTTGAAGAATCGTGCGCGAAGGCGCTACGTCGCATCCGCCGGCGTTCGGCCGGACAGGAGATTTGACGTGACCATATCGATGTATGAGGCATCCGTGCCTGTGTTCTCAGTCAGGCTGAAAGCACTTTCCAATGTGCTTGCGACCGCCGAACAGAATGCGATTGACCGCAAGATCGACCCGCAGGTGTTTTTGACGTCGCGGCTGGCGCCCGACATGTATGCGCTGACCCGGCAGGTGCAGATCGCCACCGACCATGCCAAGGGTGCGCCGTCACGGCTCGCCGGCCGCGAGGTGCCCAGATACGAGGACAATGAGGCGAGTTTCGCCGATGTCCAGGCGCGCATCACGAAGACCCTGGACCTACTGGCGACATTTTCGGCGGCCGAATTCGACGGTTCGGATGACAAGACCATCGAGCTGAAGCTTGGCGGACGCGAAAGCTCGATGCCCGGCATGCAGTATCTGCTGCATGTGGCTATGCCTAACTTCTATTTCCATCTCACCACCGCTTACGACATCCTTCGCCACAACGGCGTGCCGCTGGGCAAGGCGACGTTCCTGGGAGCGCGTTGAGGATTGAGTTTCGAGATGTCCCGTGGAGGCCGGGACATCTCGCGACGGTATACGCCTAACGAATGGACATTTCGCGGGCAATGCGTGGAAAGTCGGCCGGCTTGATACCGATGTCCGCACGGTCGGCATTGCTCATCGCATGGAGCAGTGCGAGCGCGGAACGGTATCTCAGATGCTCCTGCGGCCGCGGCCGGGCGAACATTTCAGTGAAGAAACCCATGATTCAAGCCCCTGATTGGTCCTCCACGGCCGCCAATATAGATGAATCGTGACAATTGTGCAGTGCAGCATTTGCATGCCAGCCATGTGCTGGTGATTTCTTCGGCCATATTTTGCAACGGACTGAAACTTTTGCACGGCGAGCCCCGCAGGCTCGAATGCTGGCTACATGGCCGGTTTTTCCTCGCCACTCCTGGCGAATTCCGGACTGCATGAAAGTGTGTTCCGGCTTTTTGTCCGGGATTGCGGTGCCCGAGCAGCGATCCAGGCAATGCTAAATTCGTTAAGATCGATGGCATGCATTTTTAACGAGCCGATTCTATGCTTCGACACCCGGATAGTCTGGCAAGGAGGAGGCTGACATCGCGACTGGCACCAAGCGGGATTTCGCTTCGTTGCTCGACGACCTCTTCGTCGCTTCCGACAAGGGCGACGGAATTGGGGGCGACGGGATCGAGGGCGAGGAGGCCGGTGCGCGTCCATCCATCCCGTTCGACTATCTCTCGGTGGCCGATGAACTCCATTCCGGCCGCATCAAGGTTTCTGGCAGCGGCTTTGCCACTGAATATCGTGAGGCGGGTGCTGATCTGGCGACCGAATTCGCCGCCTTGCTCGATCATGCCAAACTGGCTCTCGCCGGCGAAGAGCCAAAGCCCGAGGAGAAGCTGCCGCCGATCGATCCGGAATCCATCGCCGTCGAACTTGGCCTCAATCAGCCCAAGCAGGTCGCCGATTTCAGCCGCATGCGCCGCAGCTTTGCCTTCGCCAATCATCCGGACCGTGTCGCACCGCATCTGCGCCAGCGCGCCATGATCCGCATGCAGGTGGCCAACATGCTGATCGACGAGGCCAAGCGCCGCGCGCTGGCCGGTGCTCGCCGCTAAACGTAGCTTGTTCAAGCAAAAAGTCGGTCTGGCGAGGCTTGGAGAGCGCCTCTGCTTTCCGTAGGATGGGGCTTCCTCCCCGCGCTGCCGCGCACGCTTTTCCTCCGGAGCAGAATCCCATGCACAAACGCCGTCTCGGTCGGACCGATCTTCTTGTTAGCCAAATCTGCCTGGGCTCCATGACCTGGGGCCAGCAGAACACAGAGGCCGAAGGCCACGCCCAGATGGACCTGGCTTTCTCGCGCGGCGTCAATTTCATCGACACCGCCGAACTCTACCCGATCCCGCCCAAGGCGGAGACGCAAGGGTGGACCGAAAAGATCATCGGCAGCTGGATGAAAGCCAACCGCAACCGCGACAAGGTGATCCTTGCCTCCAAGGTCGTCGGCCGCACGGCCAACCGGTGGTTTCGCGGCGACAGGCCATCGCAATTGGTGCGCGCCGATATTTTTGACGCCATCGAGAAATCGCTGGCCAAGCTCGGCACCGACTACATCGACCTCTACCAGATCCATTGGCCGGAACGGGACATTCCCTGGGGCGCCAATCCGACGCGCGTCGGCGCCGTATCGCCGCGCGCCGATTCTGTGGGCGCGCCGGCCGACGAAACACCGATCGCCGAGACGCTCGCCGTGTTCGACGAACTGGTGAAGGTGGGAAAGATCCGCCATTTCGGCCTGTCGAACGAGAGTTCCTGGGGCGTGATGCGGTTCCTTGCCGAGGCTGACAAGGGTATCGGCCCGCGCGTCGCGTCGATCCAGAACGCCTACAATCTCGTCAACCGCACCTTCGAGGTGAACCTCGCCGAGGTCTGCGAGCGCGAGCAGGTGTCGCTGCTCCCCTATTCGCCGCTGGCGCAGGGCTACCTCACCGGCAAATACGACCATGGCGCGCGTCCGCAGGGGTCGCGTTCGCAACTGTTCAATCGCGGCCAGCGCTACGAGACGCCAGGTGCCGCCGAAGCCCAGCTTGAATACAATGAGTTGGCGCGCTCCTTTGGCCTGGAGCCGGCACTGTTTGCCAATGCCTATGTCTCAAGTCGGCTCTTCGCCACCTCCAACATCGTCGGCGCTACGACCATTTCGCAGCTCGACATGGCGCTGTCTTCCGTCGATGTCGTCTGGACCGAGGAGATGCAGAAGGCGGTGGATGCGATCCACCAGCGGGTCGGCAATCCCTGTCCCTGAACGGGATCGGATGTGGCGAATACTCGATAATTCCAAGGGAGCGGGCGACAATGAATTTTCCGGTCGAGACAGTGCGTCAAAAGTTTCCGGCTCTTTCCCTGACCGATAAGGGCCGCCGCCGCATCTATCTCGACAACCCTGCCGGCACGCAGGTGCCGCAAGCCGTCGCGGACGCCGTGTCGCGCTGTCTCCTGACCACCAATGCTAATCTCGGCGGCTATTTCGAAACGACGGTTGCCGCGCAGGCCGTCGTCGACGAGGCGCACGCGGCAATGGCCGATTTCCTTGGCGCCGCAAGCACCGAGGAGATCATAATCGGCGCCAACATGACGACGCTGACCTATCACATGTCGCGCACGCTTGGCCGCACGATGCAGCCTGGCGACGAGATCATCCTCACCCGCATGGACCATGAGGGCAACGTCTCGCCCTGGCTGCAACTGGCCGAGGACCTCGGCCTCGTCGTGCGCTGGCTGCCGTTCGACGAAATGAGCTGGCAGGTCGAAGAGGCGACGCTGGCCGCGCTGCTTACGGATAGGACCCGGCTGGTCGCGTTGAACTACGCCAGCAACCTGACCGGCTCGATCAACCGGGTGAAGGCGCTGACCGCCATCGCCAGGAATGCCGGCGCCCTTGTCTATGTCGACGCCGTGCAGTTCGCTCCGCACGGCCTGATCGACGTGCAGGACATCGGCTGCGATTTCCTGATCTGCTCGGCCTACAAATTCTTCGGTCCGCATATGGGCATATTGTGGGGCCTGCGCGACGTCATCGATGGCCTGAGACCATACAAGTGCCGTTGCTCGTCCAATGGCCTGCCGGAGCGGTTTGAACTGGGCACGCCGCAGATCGAGCTGATGGCCGGCCTCACCGCCGCCGTCGATTACTTTGCCGATCTCGGCGCCGCTGCGGGCGAGGGCGGTTCAAGAAGGCGGAAGATCGCCAAGGCGTTCGACGTCTCGACCGCCTACGAGAACCCGCTGGCGCAACGGCTGATCGATGGCCTGTCCGATATCGGGGGCTTGACCATCCACGGCATCACCGATCCGAAGCAGCTTGGCGAACGCGTGCCGACCGTGTCCTTCACGGTCGACGGCATAGTGCCGGAAACGATCGTGCGGCAGATGAACGCCGAAAACATCTTCCTGTGGTCCGGCCACAACTACGCCTGGGAGATCGTCCACCAGCTCGGCATTCCGGCCGAGCAAGGCGTCGTGCGCATCGGCATCGCCCACTACAACACATCTGCCGAAATCGACGAGACGCTGGAGAGCGTGCATCGGGTGATCGCGATGCTCAGACAACAGCGCTCCTGACGCACTGTCAGGGCAAAATCACCGCGCCTTGCCGCCGAAGCCGGTGAGGAAGGCGGTGAGATTGTCGCCGAGCTCGTCGCAGAGATAACCGCCTTCCTGGACGATGACGGTCGGCAGGCCGAGCTTGGCGATGGCCTCGCCAATGCGCGAGAAGCCCGGTGTCGTCACCGAAAGTCCACCGAACGGATCGCCCTCGAACGCGTCGAGGCCGAGCGCCACGACCAGCGCGTCGGGCGAAAAGGCACGAATGCGCTGGAATGCCACCTCTAGCGATTCCAGAAACGCCGCATCAGTGGATTTGCGCGGCAGCGGCAGGTTGAAGTTATAGCCGAGGCCAGGCCCTTCGCCGCGCTCGTCGGCGTGGCCCCAGAAGAACGGATAGAAGCGCACCGGATCGGCATGCAGCGAGACAGTGAGAACATCAGGCCGTGAATAGAAGATGCCTTGCGTGCCATTGCCATGATGCAGGTCGACATCGAGGATCGTTACCCGCGCCGCCCGCTTGCGCAAGACCTGCGCGGCCATCGCCGAATTGTTGATGAAGCAGAATCCGCCGGCGACATCTGCAAAGGCGTGATGGCCGGGCGGGCGGCACAGCGCGTAGGCGGCCGGTGCGCCTGATATCACCGCCTCGGCGGCTTCGACCGCGCTCCAGGCGCTCCACAGCGCGCTCTGCCATGTCTCGCCCGAGATCGGGCAAGCGGTATCGGCCATGTGGTAGCCGGCCTGGCCGACCGCCGAAGCCGGATAGGAGCCGTTGCGGGCGATCGGGTGGATGTTGGGGATCACTTCGGCCGACCCGCCCTCGATGCGCTGCCAGCGAGCGTGGATATGTTCGAGGAAATGCAGATATTCCGGTGTATGCACCGCCGCGACCGGGCCGAGCCCAAGATTGCGCGGCCGCTCGATCGTGCAGCCTGCGGATTTTGCGCCGGCTAGCAATCTCTCGACGCGCTCCGGCTTTTCCGGATTGGGCTGCGCCGCACCGCTCGAAAGAAATGCCTTGGGGTCGTGGCGCTTCTGTTCCTCGGCATAGAAGGCTTTCATTCCTGCTCCCCATTCTCGGTCGCGTCGGCGAAGGCAAAGAAGGCCTCGCCGATGATCTTCTGCGTCTGCTCATAGCTCGACCAGGCGATGCCCAGCCTTTCATAAAAGACCTTGGCACCCTCATTGTCGGTGTCGACGGACAGTCGGAGATAGGCGCCGCCCTCTTTCCGGCACCGCGCCGCAACGTGCCGCAGCAGCCGCTCGCCGATCTTGCGGCCGCGAAAACGGTCCTCGACATAGAGGTCCTGCACATAGACGCCAGGCCGCCCCATCCAGGTCGAAAAGATCGGGAAATACAGGCAGAGACCGGCGAACTCGCCGCCGACCTCGGCGATCAACGTCGAGAAAGCTGGCTTTTCGCCAAAGCCGTAGCGGCGGAGATCATCAGCGGTGGACGTGATCTCCTCATGCGCGCCGATATGGGTGCCGAGGCGCAAGAGTGCGGCATGGATGGTTTCGGCGTCATCAAGGGTTCCGGGGCGAAGCCGGACGTCATTGGCTGATGGATTGATCACGGTCGTCTCTCAAAACGCCACCCGGTCGCCGCCCTTGAGGGCCAGCATGTCGCGCGCTTCGGCGGGCGTGGCGACCTCCAGCGAGAGCCCGTCGAGAATGCCACGGATGCGGCGCACCTGGTCGGCATTGGATTTCGCCAGCTGGCGGCCGTCATAAAGACTGTCCTCCAGCCCGACACGGACATTACCGCCCATGGCTGCTGCGATCGAGATCAGCGGCATCTGATTGCGGCCGGCGGCCAGCACCGAGAACTGGTAGCTGTCGCCGAACAATTTGTCTGCGATGCGCTTCATGTGGACGAGATTGTCAGGGTCGGCGCCGATGCCGCCCAATATGCCCAGCACGAACTGGATGAACAGCGGTCCCGACACCAGGCCCCGGTCGCGGAAATGCGCCAGCGAATAGAGATGGCCGACGTCGTAGCACTCGAATTCGAAGCGTGTGCCGCAACCCTTACCCAGCCTCTCCAGCACGCCTTCCATATCGGCGAAGGTGTTCTTGAAGATGGTGTCGCGCGTCGCTTCCAGCAGCTTGGGCTCCCATTCGTGCTGCCATTCCCGTGGCTTGTCGAGCATGGGAAACAGCGCGAAATTCATCGAGCCCATGTTGAGCGAGCACATCTCCGGTTCGGTCCTGAGCGGTGCAGCTAGCCGCTGATCCAGCGTCATCAGCGACGAGCCGCCGGTGGTGATGTTGATCACCGCATCGGTCGCCTGCTTGATGCGCGGCAGGAACTGCATGTAGACATCCGGATCGGCGGTTGGGCGGCCATCCCTGGGGTCGCGGGCGTGCAGATGCAGGATCGAAGCGCCGGCTTCGGCCGCCGCGATCGCGTCGGTGGCGATCTGGTCCGGCGTTACCGGCAGATAGGGCGACATAGACGGCGTGTGCACCGAGCCGGTGACGGCGCAGGTGATGATGACCTTTCTCGGCGCCATTCTTCTACCCCCGACCTTCGACCGGCAGGTCGAACTCGGAAGCGAGAACGTCCAGCGAGTCGCCGATGATGGAGACGATCTCGCCGACCTGCTTCCTGGTGACGATCATCGGCGGCGCGACCATGAAATTGTCGCCGTCGACGCCGCCCTTGACCCTGCGGCCATAGATGATCAGCCCGCGCTCATAGGCGAGGTCGAGCAGCCGCTGCGTGGCCTTCTTGGTCTGGTCGATCGGTCGGAGCGTCTCGGGATCGGCAACCATCTGGGCGCCGGTGAGCAGGCCCTTGCCGCGCACGTCGGCGATGAATGGAAACCGTTTCGCCAGCCCCTTCAGCCCGTCCATCAGCACGTCGCCCATGGCAGCCGCATTGGCGATCAGGTCAAGCCGGTCCATTTCACCGAGCACCGCAAGCCCTGCGGCGCAGGCCAGCGGATTGCCGGCGTAGGTGTGGCCGTGCTGGAAGCCGCCCGAGGCGAGCAGCGGCTGCACCAGCCGCATCGGTGCCGCCAGCGCGCCAAGCGGCACATAGCCCGAGCCAAGTCCCTTGGACAGCGCGACGATGTCGGGCTTGCAGTTCCAGTGATCGCCGCCGAGGAATTTTCCGGTGCGGCCGGCGCCGCTCATCACTTCGTCGTGGATGAGCAGGATGCCGTAGCGGTCGCAGATCTGGCGGATGCGCGGATAGTAGCTGTCAGGCGCGACCAGGGCCACGGTCGCCGCACCGCCGATCGGCTCCATGATGAAGGCGACCACGCTCTCCGGCCCTTCGGCCAGGATCTTCTCCTCCAGCATGTCGGCATAGCGGATGCCGCGCTGTTCCATCGAAAGATTGTCGCGGTCGCGCCAGGCATTCGGTGCCGGCACGGTCGGCATCACCCGCATCATCGGCTCGAAAGTTTCGGCCAGCGCATCGTCGCCGGTGATCGACAGCGAACCCAGCGTCCCGCCATGATAGGAGGGGAAGCGCGTGATCACCTTCCAGCGGCTTGCCTGGCCGGTGGCGACCGCCCATTGCCGCGCCAGCTTGATGCAGGATTCGGTTGCTTCCGAGCCGCCCGAGACGAAGAAGATGCGGTCCATGCCTTCCGGCAGCTTGCCGGCCAGCTCACGTGCCAGTTCTTCCGCCGGCTCGTTCTCGAAATGCAGGCGGTAGGCGAAGGTGGCGCGGTCCATCTGCCGCTTCATGGCATCCAGCACGTTGCGGTTGGAATGGCCGATATTGGCGACCATCGGGCCGCTCGATCCGTCGATGAAGCGGCGGCCGTCCCGCGTCCACATGTAGATGCCTTCGGCGCGGTCGATCAGCGGTCGGCGCAGGTTGGACAGATAGAACAGGTGCGATTCTCGCCGAGCTTCGGTGTCTTGAGCGGCGGTCTGGGTTTTCGACATGTCAGGACTTTCCGAGGTAACGATCGAGGACATTTTTTGTGACGCGTTCGACCATCGGGTCCTGTCTTAGCAGGCCTGCGACCCATTCGCAGCTTCCGGCGTGGAACACCTCGCCCTTGCCGCGCGGGAAGTTGACGATCATGCCATTGCCCCGTTTGACTTTTTCCAGATTAGCGTCGCTCGCCTCGCCAAACAGCGTTTCGGCGGTGAAACGCCCATCCTCGTCGGTGAGGAACTGGTCCTCGATCGGGATATCGGCGCTTTCCTCGACCTGGCTGGCCATTCCGACGGCGAGAACCTGGAGGCCATCAGGTGCGCCGCTTGTGGCCGTTGGATAGGGCAGGCCGCCGCGTATCTCGAAGTCGAGCCCGTCGACCTCATAGCCGTAGACATGGCTGTCGGCGCCCAGCAGGTCACCGTAGTAGATGCCAGTGCCGGCGAAGGCCCAGTGCTCGGGCCGGTAGACCGGAAAGCCACGCACGCCGCGCGGCGCGCAACCGCCCCAGCCGGCATAGACGCCGCGCGTCGCGTTGAGCCCGAAGGTCGCCGAACCAGGCCGGGCGATTTCCGGCGCTTCCCAGGAATTGGTGGCGCGGGTGACGTCGCCGCCTGGGAGATAGGTCGGGTCTTCGGCACGCGAGCGATATTTGTAGCAGACCTGCCGGCGACCTTCGTCCTCGAGCCGCGTCTGCCACATGAAATTGCCGGCAAAGCGCGCCGCATGGCCGCCGCGCCCGACATAATTGTCGAGGGCGTCGCGCATCTCCCAGGTCCAGTATTCATCATGGCCGACGAAGACGGCGCAGTCGTAGCCGTCGAGAATCTCGGGCGAAAAGTGCAAATCATGCTGGCTGGCGAGATCGACTTCATAGCCGGCCCGTTCGGCGAAGCGGAAGAAGTGGCTGTCATAGCTCGCCCAGCCCGACGAAGCGTATTTCTTCGAATGGCCGGTGGCGAGCGCCCACTCCATATGCGGATAACGCGGCACCGTCTTCGGCGGCACGGCGACTTCCAGCGGCACGCGTGGCGCGTCCTTCGGCAGCACGACGAAGCCACGGCACCATGGGCGCTGCGTCGACACGATGGGCGAATACTGGTTGCGGTCCGGCCCGGTGATGCCCTGGTAATGGTTGGAACCGCCCCAAGTGTTGTAGGCGAGCCAGGTGCCCGTCGCCGCCACCTGCAGCACACGGCCGGGTTTGCGGCCTGGCTGCGGGCTGACGATGAACAGATGGTGGCATTGGATCGGCTTGCCATCACGGCCATCGGCGGTCAGCGTCACCCGGTAGGCGCCGGATGGCCAGTCCGACTCGACGCGGAATTCGAAGGACACGTCCCAGCCGCAACCTTCGGCCGAACATTGGTCGGGCGTGTCCTGCCAGCGTGCCGCAATGCCTGCCTGCTCGAACACTTTGGTCTCCGTGCCGCCGTCGCGGACGATTGCGATATTGAACCGCGAGGCCGTCGAACTGACATGCAACGCCACCGTCTCGCCGGCGCGATAGGAAAACCGGTCGCTGTAGCACCAGATCTCGCCGCGCTCGCCATCCATGCCAGGCCACTCGTAGTAGTGGCCGCGCACCGCGTGCCGGCGCTGCTCCGGCGTCAGTCCGAAATCGGGAAACTCGGTCGGCAGATGGGTCATGAACACCGGAGAAGTTCGAGGCCGCCATTTCGGCGATCTGCCGGTCCAGCGTCAAATGGAAACGATCGGGCCAGCATTCGTTAGCCGCACCCTTGGCCGCCTCCATCAAACGGACTATCTCAGGGGAGGCGGCGTTTCCGCCAGGGGGATCGGCATGCTCAGAGTGCAAAAGGTCAAGGTCGACGAGATCTACGTGCCGACGGCGCGCAAGAAGACGCTGCATCCCGAGACCGTCCGCCATCTGGCCGAGGACATTCTGGAAAACGGCATGAAGACGCCGATCCAGGTTCGCCATGACGGCAAGCGCCATATCCTCGTCGAAGGCCTGCATCGGCTGGAAGCGGCCAAGTGGCTCGGCGAGACCGAGATCGAGGCCTATCTGGTGCAAGCCAAGCGTCACTGACACGTCGACAAGAACACCCAGTTTCTGGATCAAATATGCTGCCTTAATAAGTTGAATGCCCCGGCGATTGGCGGAAACGCGCCCATCGCTTCGTCATCCACGGGCGGAGCCAAGGAGCGCAGCGACGCGGCGCAGACCCGAGGATGACGAAGTTGGGTGACGCCTCGGGCCAATGGAGACGGTGCTGACATTTTTTCGCCGGCGGTGTCGGCTTGCGGTTCATCGGCTCGTCCTTGGGACGGAAGCCAGATCAAACCGACAGCCGAGGACATCTTCATGACCACCAAGCTCGACATCGCTCCCGCCAACGACCGCGAACTGGTCCTGGCTCGCATCATCGATGCGCCGCGCGAGAACGTGTACCGCTGCTGGACCGATCCGAAGCTGGTCACGCGATGGTTCTCGCCAAAGCCATGGACGACGCCGCGCGCCGAGATGGATGTGCGCAGCGGCGGCTCGAGCCTTGTCGTCATGGCTAGCCCGGACGGCAACGAATTCCCCAACCCTGGTGTTTTCCTTGAAGTCGTTCCCGGCAAGAAGATCGTCTTCACCGACGCCTACACAGAGGCTTGGGAGCCATCGGAAAAGCCGTTCATGACCGTGGTGCTGACCTTCGAGGACGAGGGCAACGGCAAGACCCGCTACATCGCTCGGGTCAGGCACTGGAGCGTCGCAGACCGCGAACAGCATGAGAAGATGGGTTTCCACGAGGGTTGGGGACAGTGCACCGACCAGCTCGAAGAACTCGCTAAAACTCTTTGATCGGCCAAACGCCTTGATCGGCATGACGCTTTGATATCGGCAGGAGAGGAGATCGATATGCTCAAAACCCTGTTTTTCGCCATTTTTGCTTCGGTCGTAGCACTCGTTGGCTGCCCGGGCACCACCAATGCAGAGGAGACAAAATCCGCCATGACGACTGAAACGAATGCACTGCCGAAGCCGGAAAAGTCCGGCCTGCTGCCGATCAACGGCCTGAACTATTATTATGCCATCTATGGCAAGGGCGAGCCGCTGCTTCTGCTGCATGGCGGTCTTGGCACCACGGATATGTTCGCGCCGATCCTGCCGAAACTTGCCGAGAACCGCACGGTCATCGGCGTCGACCTGCAGGGCCATGGCCGCACGGCACTCGGCGATCGGCCGTTCAGCCTGGAGGCGATGGGCGACGACATGGCCGATATCGTCAAGGCGCTCGGCTACGACAAGATCGACGTCATGGGGTATTCCCTGGGCGGCGGCGTCGCATTCCGTCTTGCTGTCCAGCATCCCGAAGCGGTGCGCCGCCTCGTGCTGGTATCCACCGGCTACGCGGCCGACGGCTTCTATGACGAGATGCGCCCGCAGCAGGCGCAGGTGAGCGCGGCCGCGGCTAAGTTCATGAAGGACACGCCGATGTACAAATCCTATGTCGCGGTGGCGCCACATCCAGACGATTTCCCGAAACTGCTCGACGCGCTTGGCAATTTCATGCGCCAGAACTACGACTACTCGGCCGACGTCGCCAAGCTGAAGATGCCGGTCATGCTGGCCTATGGCGACAGCGATATGTACAAGCCCGAGCACGAGATCAAGTTTTACCAGATGCTCGGCGGCGGGCTGAAGGACGCCGGCTGGATGCGTGAGAACCTGTCGCAGAACCGGCTGGCGATCCTGCCCAACCGTACCCACTACGACGTCTTCTTCGCCCCGGAACTGACGGCCGCGGCCCTGCCTTTCCTCAATGGCGAGACCAAGGTGAAGACCTGGGACGAGGTGGTCGGCGAAACGGAATGACCGCCCAAACCGCCGGCTGTCTAGCGGCAGTCGGCGGATTTTCACGCGGTCATTACGATGGTTTCGATGTCCGGCGTCATGGCCGCCCGCATCAGCATAAGCGATGACGTTGTATCAAAGCTTTTCAATTGACCCAAACGGTCCCGCCACTAACTTGCCCCTATTCTCTCCCACCAATGGATCCAGACAATGGCAAGATATGAGGGCGGATGCCTGTGCAAGGCGGTGCGCTACCGCGCGGACGCGGCCCCGATCAATGAGCGCATTTGCCACTGCCGCGTTTGCCAGAAGGCGATCGGCGCCGCCTTCAACGCACGTGTGCTGTTTCGCATCGACGATTTGACGGTCGACGGGCCGCTGGCGACGGCAAACTCCTCGCCGGACCTCAAGCGCGGCTTTTGCCCGAACTGCGGCACGACGATGTTTTCCCGGCGTGATTCCGCGGGGATTATCGGCATCACCACCGGTTCGCTCGACGACCCCACGGTTTTCAAGCCGCAAATGCACATTTTCACGGCCTCGAAGCAGCCCTGGCTGGTGCTCGATGACGGCCTGCCGCAGTACGAAGGCGCCCCGCCGCCAGGCTAGTTTTTTCTTCGGAACGGAGGGCACCGCCTGAACAGAATTTAATCCAAATCAACACGAGATAGCCGGCAAAGCGTCATTGGCGGGCCATCATTGTCTCCCTATTTATGGGTCGCGGGTACGGCATTCGAGGAGACGACGGATGAACGACAGCATCACCACCCTGGACGAGCTTTTGAGCGATCCGATGGTCCTGCTTGTGATGGAGCGCGACCGTGTGCGCCCCGAACAGGTGCGCATGCTGCTCGAACGGGTTCGCCGGCCTTCCGTCGATGAGCCTGTTGTTCCACCGGCTCATGTGATCGCCAGGGCATGCCAGAAACTCTGGCTCTGCCCGTAATCGCGTTGCAATTTTCCCAGTGAATCTCAGACCGGCCCAAGCTGGGTCGGTTTTCAATCGCGCGCATGCCGGCGCATCAGCTTACAAATCCGTAATTTGATTATCTGGCCCATGACGATAAGGCTTGCCCGGGATTGATCTCGACTGGTCGGTCCGCGCAAGCCCGATCTCTCATGCATGGAATTCGACATTGGCCGACATTTGCACTCAAGGCCTGGACACGAGCTTCGTCGGCCTGCCAAGGTGGCGTTCCTCGGCGTCGTGCAAGGCATCACCGAACTGCTGCCGATTTCCTCGACCGCCCAAGGGGCCTGATGCGTGTGCTGGAGCGTTTCTCGGCCTGGCCGTTTGTCATCTATCGCGGGGTGCTCGGCGTCGTCCTATTGCTGAGCGTAGCGATGGGCAGTATCGCTTGAAACGGGCTATATCCGTACTGGACCCCGAATCTGGATTCCAGCACGCGCATGGATTTCTTCACCCTTCTGCAATCGGTGCCGTTGCTGCTGGCGCTGGCCAAGGGCGCGCTGCCGTCGGTGGCGGCACTCGGCATGGGGTTTGGCCAATGGGTTGCCTCGCTGCCGCCGTGCCGGGACTTCGCCTTCGAGGCGACCAGCTATCTCGTGTGCGAGGTTGACCCGAAGCGATATCAGGTCGAACTGTTCTGGAAGGATCCGGCGGGCAAGCCGTTTCAGTCGCTGCACAATCTGGCTGCCTCGCAGCGGGCGGCTGGGCGCACGATGCTGTTCGGCATCAATGCCGGCATGTATCACCCGAACCTCGCGCCGGTCGGTCTGTATGTCGAGCAGGGCCAGGAAATGGCTTCTGTGAAGACCGGGTCGGGAAGCGGCAATTTTTCCCTACAGCCGAATGGCATCTTCTACATGCGCGACGGCAAGGCGGCGGTCCGCGCCACCAAGGATTTTGTGAAAAGGCGTCCGCCCGTCGACTATGCGACCCAATCCGGGCCGATGCTGGTGATCGACGGTAAGCTGCATCCGAAATTCCAGGCCGACGGCACCTCGCGCAAAACCCGCGACGGTGTCGGGGTGCGCAAGGACGGCGTCGCGGTCTTCGCGATTTCGAACGGCACGGTGACCTTCCATGCCTTCGCCCGTCTTTTCCGCGACGCGCTCGGCTGCAACAATGCGCTGTTCCTCGACGGCACGATATCCAGCCTGTTCGCACCGGCCATCGGCCGCAATGACGACTACTGGAACCTGGGGCCGATGATTGGGGTATTCAGGAAGAACGGCTAGCGCCCGAGGTCACTTCCCGACCCCGCTTGGAACCCTCGCTCGGGCAAATAATCTTTGATTCAAACTTTATTGGTAATTTCTCATTCATAACTGATCCGGTTTGTCCGTTGGCTGTCGTTTTGCCCTCGGTCTGTTGTGTTTTGAGTACAGGTCCAGATGCGGATTTCGGGCGCCATCAGTTTCTTGATCGCATCGCTATGCCTTGCCGGCTGTACGTCGACGGCCGGCGTCGACGCTTTGGATTTGCAGAAGCCGTCGAGCGAAACCACCAGTTCCGTGATACGGCCGCCGGCGCCTATCGCGGCGGTGCCGCGGGCAATGGCCAGCAAGGCGCCGAGCGTCGAAATGGCGCCGGTCGACGAAAGTCCGCGGCCTTTCGGACTGGCGGAGGAAGAGACGGTGGCACTTTCTGCGCCTGATCCGTCGGACAGCGTCGAGCCCTCAATCGAGCCGGCGGCCCTGGTATCGCCGCCGAGGCTGCTCAGCCGCGCGGCGCTTCCGATGCTTGCCGGGCCGCTTACGCGCTATGGATTTCGTGATGCCAAGCCGATCAATTTCGGCAAGGCTTCGCCCCGTTACCTTGCCGTGCACGGCGTCGACGTCTCGCGCTGGCAGGGCAACGTCAACTGGAACAAGCTACGCGCTCAGGGCGCCAACTTCGCCTACATCAAGGCGACCGACGGTGGCGACCACCTCGATCCGATGTTCACCAGGAACTGGCGCAATGCCGACGCCGCCGGCCTGAAGCGCGGCGCCTATCACTTTTTCTACTGGTGCCGTACGGCCGGCGAGCAGGCCGACTGGTTTATCCGCAACGTGCCCAGGGTCGAAGGCGCTCTGCCGCCGGTGATCGACGTCGAGTGGAACGGCGAGTCCAGCTGCAAGCGGCGGCCGTCGCGTGAAAAGGTGCTGGAGAAGATGCAGGTGTTCATGGACAGGCTGGAGCGCCATTACGGCCAGCGGCCCATCGTCTACACCGCGCCCGATTTCTATCGCGACAATCTGCGCGGCGCCTTCCTCGATTATCCGTTCTGGCTGCGGGCGGTGGCGCGGCACCCGTCAAAGGTCTACCCCGATCGCAAATGGCTGTTCTGGCAGTATTCCGGCTCCGGCCTGTCGCATGGCGTCACCGGCCGCATCGACCTCAACGTCTTCCACGGCGACGAACGGCAATGGCGCGCCTGGGCCGGTGGCCGGATCTCCGTCGCCGACGCCAACTGAAGCAGCCGATCAGGCCCGGCGTTCCTTCGCGCGTGGCTGTTGCTGTTTGCGCTGCTCTTATCTGCGTGGCCGGCGACGCGATTCATCGAGGGTGGCATAGGCCAGGACCGCGGAGAATGACCCGAAATAGAGCAAGACCGCGGCCGTAATCATGAGGTCGTAAGTCGACACGTTGGTTCTCCCTTCGATGAGTGTCGAGAAGACAGCACGCACGGTGCATGTGCGTTGATCCAGATCAACGGAAGACAGTCGTTTCCAGATCCGAAGGGGAGGCTTCGCGAATAAACAAGACATTGCCGCAGCCTTGCTGTCTATGTGCAGGCTCCTGCACTCCTGGGGGGAGACGAGTTGGAACTCAAGATTTTGCTTGTCGGCTTTGCCTGCGTGGTCGCCGGCATGTTGTCGCTCATCACCTTCCTGAAATGGCGAGAGGTAAAGGCACTCAGCCGCTGGTTGCCGGCGCCGGGAAAGATCATCTCGTCGCGCGTCGAAGCCCGTGAAGTGAGGCGCTCGGGCGTTGGCTCGGATAGCACTGATACCACCGAAATGCGCAATTTTCCGGCGATCACCTTTGAATACAAGGTCGGCGGCAAGAAATTTCAAAGCTCGCGCTACAGCGTGAAGGAGAATTTGGGGAATTTCGGAGTCGCCGAAACCCTTGCGCAGTTTCCTCGCGGCGCGGAAGTGACCGTCTTCTACAATCCGGCCGATCCGGGCAAAGCCGTGATCGAGCGCACCATGCCGGACGGCGCCTTCAAGTTCATGGTGCAGCTTTCGGCAGGGTTGGTGATCGGCGCGGTTGTGCTGGTGTTTTCCGTCGGGGGCGTCCTGGAGGCTATCGGGCCGCATCTGCCCAAGCCGCAGAATCTCGGCGCGGGAGCGCTGCTGCTGTTCATGGGCCTGTTTGTCCTGCGCATGGGTTTCGCCCAGAAATCGTTGGCCGAGCAGGCGGCAAAATGGCCGGTCGCGGCCGGCCGCGTCGACGCGTCAGGCCTGCAGGCGCTGCGAAGCCATTCAGGCTATCGACGCTGGCGCACGGTCTTCAAATCGCGGATCGTCTACTCCTATGGCGTCGCCGGCCAGCGCTACAGTGCCGATCGCGTCACCTTCGGCGCCACCGTGACGGCTTCGCTGCTCGGCCTCGTCGGCGGTCAGGCACGGCAGTATGTCGAGGGCAGCAAGGTCGACGTGCGCTATGACCCCGCTAACCCCGCCTCGGCGGTGCTCGAATGCCGGGTGCGCGGCCTCTGGTTGCTGTGGGTCTGTTCGGTTGGCTTTCTCGGCGGCGCCGCGTTTCTGGTCGGGCTGGTGTGAGCGGACAATCGCTTCGGGTTCGGATTCGTACCCCAACCTTTTCCGGACGTTGGCGCCGCCCCTCATCTGCCTGCCGGCATCTTCTCCCCGTATAGTGACGGGGAGAAGGACGCTTTCGCGATGGATTTCGCCAATCTCCAGCGTTGCAGAATGGGTGCCGAGGTTGCGGCCGGCCCCACTTCACCCCGTCACTATACGGGGAGAAGTGCCCGGCAGGGCGATGAGGGGCGGCGCCGACTTCGACAATTGGTGGTCTCCGCCACAAGCGATCGCCCTGCTGGTGTGAGGCGCCGGATGCCTTCAGCAGCGGACGAGGGGCCCGCTGTCGAAGCCATGCCAGGTGAACCGCACCGTGGCGCCATGCCTGACGATACGGATGACGCGCGTGAACGGCTCCTCCAGTGACGGGTCCGACCCGTAGCACTGGCTGGCATGCACCACCCAGCCGGTCGGGTTTTTGCGAAACGTCGCGTGCTCGCAGCCGAATTCGGGAAGCGACAGCGACGCCCGATCCACGGTGAACACAGTCTGGCTTTGGACGTCGGCGGTCGCACTGCAGTTCAGCCGGTCGCTGGACCATGCTCCGACATAGGGCGCCGCCGCCATCGCAGGGCCAACCGCGAATGCGGACATCGTCATCGTCGTCATAAAGCGCCGCATCACCGGGTTTTCTCCTTCGTTGTTGCGCTCGACCATACAGACTGTTGGGAACGATACGGGATACGTTTCGTCCAGGCGTGGACAAACGCTGCCGTTCCGGATTTCGCTTATGCTTTTGCACGGATGATGCGACTGTGCGGGAGTACCCAGGCAACGCTTTCCCAGAGACATCTAATGATCACCCGCAAACTGGCCTTCGTCTTCCTGGGCCTTCTCGGTCCGATGCAGGCGGCGAGCGCCACGGACTGCCTTCTGAGCCACGCCACCTATCGGGAACAGCGCTCGGGTGCCGTCATGCAATTTCGGCCGCTCGCCAACGAGCCGGCGGCGCTGACGGCGCAGGTGTTTTCGCTGACCGTGCCCAACACCGGCACAAGCCTGCCGGCCGACATCACCTGGACCAACGGCAGGAATTCCTTTCCGCTCGGCACCATCCGCCACACCTGCACAGACGACGACCGCGAAGCGGGCCTGCAGGATGGCAGCGGGCTGTGCAGGATATGGCAGGGCCAAGTCTATGCCTTGACCGGCGGCGGCGCCGAGCAGTTGAATTCGCGCGAAGCGACAGCGGCGCCGAAAGGGCTGCTTTTACCCGATTTCGGTGTGGCCTTCAGCGAATTGGCTGATTTCGCCAATGCCAATCCCGATGGTTCGGCCTGGGATGCCTTCACTTTGACAGGATGCAACGATGAATAGTGCCATGAAATCGATCATCTGGGTCAGCGCCCTGCTTGCATCCACGACGATATCCGCCGTGGCGGGCGAGCCGGCGCCGTCGCGCCCGCCCATTGACAAATGCGTCTGGGAAAGGCTGTCCGACAGGAGTGTCGGGCTCGCCGCCTGGGTGCAGCGCTGCGATTTCGGCTTCCGCCAGATCCACTTCGAATTCGCCGGCAATGCCCTTGCCATCAAATACAGCGATGGCGGCGCGGCCGACCCTCTTATCGAGGTCTTCGACATCATATCAGGCGAAACCGCCGAGGCCGCCTTGCAGCGTCTGTTCCTGCAAAAGACCGACAAGACCGTCAGCGCGCGCTGCGTGCTGGCGCCTTACACCGAGGGCACAGTTCCCGCCGGCATCAAGCGCTACACATTCAGCCCCGACGCGGCCTACGCGAAAGAACTGAAAGCGGTGGCCGACCCCAACGAGGTTCCAGAGCCGCCCTGCGGCGACTGGGGCGAAATGCCGGATGGCATCCAGTATTTCGAGGTGCCGGGTGAGGCGCGCAAGCTGCTGTTCGTGCGAATAGGCCAGGACGAGCCGCTGTTTGACGAGCAGACGCTGTACGTGTTGCCGGCGGGGTAGGTACCGAGACCAAGTCCAATCCGGATTGATTGGGCTATGTGGTCTGCCTTCTATGCCTCTACGTATTCCGCGAGGCTGACACCCTTGGGCACGTCCAGCCCATCGGCGCGCAAACCTTCGATGTGAAAGCGGATTGCGTCGCGAATCTCGGTTTCCACCTCAGGTACGGTCGCACCGGTCGCGATGCAGCCGGGGAGGTCCGGCACATAGGCGGAGAAATTATCACCCGCTTTTTCAATCACTACCGCGTAGCGCATGCCATCACTCCTTCAAACCAGACTGCTTGAGGATGCTGTTCAGTGTTCCCTGTGCAACCTCTTCAGACGGCTTGCCGGCCACGGTGACGCGGCCGGCTTTGATCTTGTGCTTATATTGGCGATGACTGCCCTTGGTTGCAACCAGATACCAGCCGTCGGCCTCCAGCAGGCGAATGACTTCGCGAACCGTAAGCCGAGGCGGCATCAGCTCTCAGCTGCACCCGCTCGTCGAACCACACGTGTCGCACTTCTCACAAGTCCCGTTCCGCACCATGGTAAAATTCTGGCACTCGGAGCAGGAATTGCCGGTGTAGCCCTGGAGCAGCGATTTGGCGCGGCGGTCGTTGGCGAGTTTCTTGGCTTCGGCCGCCTCAAGGGCCGCGGCATCGGTGAACAAGCCTGCCGTGGCGTCGGATGCAGCCGCTTCCTCGAAGGTGATGTCCTCGGCCAGTTCCTTCGCCCGCTCCTCATAGTCGCGCTTGTAGGCGACCGCTTCGTCGCTGGCCGGTTTCAGCGCCAGCACGTTGGAGCCGGAGAAGGCTGTCGGCACCGAGCGGCCAGGGGCGCCCGAGGGGGCTGCAAAGCCTTTCGGATCATTGCCGCTGACACGCGACACCAGCTTCACCGGCGAGGCGCCACGGGTCAGGCCCTTGGAGACCGCGTCCGTCTTGCCTTCGCTGATGCCGCGGCCAAGTGCGGTGTTGGAAAAGTCCGACTGGTCGACATGGGCGAGGTCGTTGCGGCCGAGATAGGAGATCGCCAGCTCGCGGAACACGTAGTCGAGGATCGACGTCGCGCTCTTGATGGCGTCGTTGCCCTGCACCATGCCGGCTGGCTCGAATTTGGTGAAGGTGAAGGCGTGCACATATTCGTCGAGCGGCACGCCGTACTGCAGGCCGAGCGAGATGGCGATGGCGAAGTTGTTGAGAAGGCCACGCAGCGTCGCGCCTTCCTTGTTCATGTCGATGAAGATCTCGCCGAGGCGGCCATCGTCATATTCGCCGGTGCGCAGGAAGATGGTGTTGCCACCGATCTTGGCCTTCTGCGTATAGCCCTTGCGGCGGCCGGGCAGCTTTTCCTGCTCGCGCGACACGCGCTCGATGATGCGCTCGACGATCCGCTCGGTGATCTGTGCCGCGCGCGCCGCCGCCGGTGCGGCGATCAGTTGCTCGAGAGCTTCGTCCTCGTCGTCCTCGACATCGGCGAGCAGCGAGGAATTGAGCGGCTGCGACAGCTTCGAGCCGTCGCGGTAGAGCGCGTTGGCCTTCAGCGCCAGCTTCCACGACAGCATGTAGGCGCCCTTGGCGTCTTCCACCGTGGCATCGTTGGGCATGTTGATGGTCTTGGAGATGGCGCCGGAGATGAAGGGCTGTGCCGCCGCCATCATCTGGATGTGGCTGTTGATCGACAGCGAGCGCTTGCCGATCTTGCCGCACGGGCTGGCGCAGTCGAACACGGCGAGGTGTTCGGGCTTGAGGAAGGGCGCGCCTTCCAGCGTCATCGCACCGCAGACATGGATGTTGGCGGCCTCGATGTCCTTCCTGGAGAAGCCCAGCGCCGGCAGTATCTCGAACGAGAAGTCGTTGAGCTGCTCGTCGGAGAACCCGAACGTCTCCTTCACCCAGTCGGCGCCGAGCGTCCACTGGTTGAAGACGAACTTGATGTCGAAGGCCGACTTCAGCGCTGCATTGAGCGCCGCGATCTTGTCGTCGGTGAAACCCTTGGCCTTGAGCGCGCCGGGGTTGATGGCCGGCGCCTGGTTGAGATTGCCGTGGCCGACCGCATAGGCCTCCATCTCGCCGATCTGGGCCTCGGAGTAGCCGAGCGTGCGCAGCGCTTCAGGCACGGCGCGGTTGATGATCTTGAAGTAGCCGCCGCCGGCCAGCTTCTTGAACTTGACCAGCGCGAAATCGGGCTCGATGCCGGTGGTGTCGCAATCCATGACCAGGCCGATCGTGCCGGTCGGCGCGATCACGGTTGCCTGCGCATTGCGATAGCCATGCTCCTCGCCAAGCTCGATGGCGCGGTCCCAGGCGGCCTTGGCGTGGGTTGCGAGTTCCGGCTGCTTCAGGTCGGAGGCGACCAGCGGCACCGGATTGACGGCGAGCTTCTCATAGCCCTGCTTCTCGCCATAGGCGGCACGGCGGTGGTTGCGCATGACGCGCAGCATATTCTGGGCGTTGCGGTCGTAATCGGCGAAGGCGCCAAGCTCGCCGGCCATCTCAGCCGACGTGGCATAGGCGACACCGGTCATGATCGCGGTGAGGGCGGCGCAGATGGCGCGGCCCTCGTCGGAATCGTAGGGAATACCCGAGGTCATCAGCAGGCCGCCAATATTGGCATAGCCGAGGCCGAGCGTGCGGTATTCATAGGACTGCTTGGCGATCTCCTTCGACGGGAACTGCGCCATCATGACCGAGATTTCGAGCACGATGGTCCACAGCCGTACGGTGTGCTCGTAAGCGGCGATGTCGATGGTGCCGTCGGCGTTGCGGTAGGGTAGCAGATTGATCGAGGCCAAGTTGCAGGCCGTGTCGTCGAGGAACATGTATTCCGAGCACGGATTGGACGCCCGGATCGCACCGGCGGAAGCGCAGGTGTGCCAGTCGTTCATCGTCGTGTTGAAATGCAGGCCCGGATCGGCAGATGCCCAGGCGGCATAGCCGATCTTTTCCCACAGGTCCCGTGCCTTCAGCGTCTTCAGCACCTTGCCGTCCTTGCGGGCGGTCAGGTGCCAGTCGGCATCGTCCTCGACAGCGCGCAGGAAGTCGTCCTTCAGCGACACCGAATTGTTGGAGTTCTGGCCCGAAACCGTGAGGTAGGCATCCGAATCCCAGTCGGTGTCGTAAGTCTTGAACGACATCGACGAATAGCCCTGCTTGGCGAACTGGATGACGCGGTAGATGTAGTTCTCCGGCACGGCGGATTTCTTGGCCGCCTTGATCTCGCGCTTCAGCGCGGAGTTGATCGATGGATCGAAGCAGTCGTCGCCATTGCCTTCGCAATTGACGCAGGCCTTCATGATCGCTTCGAGATGCTTCTTGACGATCTTGGAGCCGGTCACCAGCGAGGCGACCTTCTGCTCTTCATTGACCTTCCAGTCGATGAATTCCTCGATATCGGGGTGGTCGGCGTCGACGATGACCATTTTGGCGGCGCGGCGCGTCGTGCCGCCCGACTTGATGGCGCCTGCCGCGCGGTCGCCGATCTTGAGGAAGCTCATCAGGCCGGACGAGCGACCGCCGCCCGACAGCTTTTCGCCTTCGCCGCGCAGCAGCGAGAAGTTGGAGCCGGTGCCGGAGCCATATTTGAACAGGCGCGCTTCACGCACCCAGAGGTCCATGATGCCGCCCTCGTTGACGAGGTCGTCCTGCACGCCCTGGATGAAGCAGGCGTGCGGCTGCGGATGCTCGTAGGAGGATTTCGACTTGGTCAGCTTGCCGGTGAACGGGTCGACATAGAAGTGGCCCTGGCTCGGGCCGTCGATGCCATAGGCCCAGTGCAGGCCGGTGTTGAACCATTGCGGCGAATTCGGCGCCACGCGCTGGGTGGCCAGCATGTAGGCAAGCTCGTCTCGGAAGGCGCGCGCATCTTCCTCCGACGCCTTGAAGTAGCCGCCCTTCCAGCCCCAATAGGTCCAGGTGCCTGCCAGCCGGTCGAAGACCTGGCGGGCGTCGATCTCGGAACCGTAGCGCTCGGCTTCCGGCAGCTTGGCAAGTTCCGCCTCGTCGGCGACGGAGCGCCACAGGAAGGAGGGGACGTCGTTCTCCTCGATCTTCTTCAGGCGTGCGGGGACACCGGCCTTGCGGAAATACTTCTGCGCCAGGATGTCGGCGGCGACCTGGGAGAACTGCGCCGGCACATCGATGTTGTCCAAGCGGAACACCACCGAACCATCCGGATTCTTGATCTCCGAAAGCGCCTTGCGGAATTCGATCTCCGCATAGGCAGATTGTCCTGGCTTGGTGAAACGACGCTCGATGCGCATTGGTCCGGTCCCTTTTGTCTATATATAGCGCTTTCGTCAGGGGATTTCTGCCCCCAATGCGAAACACGCATGTCCGCCGTCTGCCGGCGTTCGAAAACGGCCGGCTCTCCATTTCGCGGTCTCCGCCGGCCCTGCTGGTCAAAACTCCTTGCGAAGTAACTGTCCAACGCGCCGACGAACCCCACGGGTCCCTCAAAACTGATTTTTTCGATTCCCTCACTTGAGGGAAATTCACACTATCTAGCGTCGAACGTACCTGCAAACACTAAATATAGTGTTAACAGACAATTTATTCAAGCCTGACAATTGTCCCAATTGTCCCCAATCGCCCCACAATTCCAACGCTTCCGCCGGCCTCGTAAACGGGCGGAAATGCGAGCAAAAACGCACATAATCCGGGAAAAATACCGGGCTCAGAACTTTCCGGTCGCACTCTCAACAGAAGCGCATGGCCTATAAAAGGCGACTCGTTTTGCGCCGTCAAGGATTCGTTTGCGTAGCTTTTGTGACCCCAACATCTTGTGTGTCACATATGTGGATAACGGGGATAGAAACCGGCGCGGCGATCGCAATTGCCGCCCAATGGGAGACGTGGATGCGGGCGATGTTCACACTATTGCCAGGGCAAGGGGGTGAGGCACGCGCTTGCCCCCAGGTTCCGACAGGATCAGCCGTAGTGCAGCCGGGGCTTTGGCTCGGTGCCGGTGAACTGCACGCCAAGGCGGTCATTGCGCCGCCAGCGAACCTCGCACCGATAGGCAATGCCGTCGAGCGGCACATAGAGAAGGAAGCGATCGGGAACCCGGGCTTCGAGTGGTATCTTCAGTTCGGCGCCACCTTCGTGCTGATTGCGCAGCGTGCAACCGACTTCCGAATTCGAAATTCCGGTGATGATCGACCCGCCCTTGAGCACGCGCGGACGATGCTCGCGCTGGGGCTCGCCGGACTCGTTCGGAATTGGATTTGCGGGGTTCGCCATCGATGAAAATACCAGAGCTGCCGAATCGTACCCTTGATTCCTTAGCAAAGCATTCACGTCGATGCGCGGCGCAGCGTGTCTCGCCTTTGAAAAAGCCGTTCCGCTTGCCCTTGCAAACCGATCCGGTTGCAGGCAGCGCGATGCCGCCGCTCAATGTCGCGTCAGGGGAAACTGTGCGGGTCGGCGCAGAAATAGGCGATGATCTGGCAAAGGTCGGGTTCGTTAATCATGCGCACGGCTTCGCTGGAACTGACCCATTTGCGGGTGCGGGAGTGTTTTTCCTTCCAGCGGTCGGCGATCTTGTCGACGTGCAGCGGGAACACCAGGACCTCGCACGGCACTTCTTCGCCGGAAGCCAGCACCTTGGCGTAGAAGTAGCGGCCGGCTTCGAGATGAGAGATACTCCCCCGCAGCCCAGCTTCCTCGGCGGCTTCGCGCGCCGCGGCCTCGCAGAGCGGCTCCCTGGCCTCGGGCCAACCCTTTGGCAACACCCAACGGCCGGTATCGCGGCTGGTGATCAGCAGGATCTCGACACCGTTCCCGGCATCGCGCCAGGGCAGGGCGGCGACCTGAAGGCGGCACGGCGCCGTGCCGAAGAGCCGTCGGACCCTTTCGGCCAGATGATTGTGCGTCGTTGGCCTCGTCAACATCGAAGAAGCTAGCCCCAGCCTCCGGAATCGTTTGCCGTCTCACGAATCTTAGGGCTAATTGTCGGCAATAAAAGTAAAAAATTTCATTCGTCCGGCCGATTTCCGCCAATAGACGTCGATTTCGCAAAATATCCGGCCTGCCGGGCCTATTCGCGAAAGCAAATAATGCCGTGCAAGCTGCTGATCTGTAACAGCCAGGTTGTTGCGAATCAGCTGGCGTGATCGTCGGCGATCGGCTTCTGGTAGGTGAAGCCCATGTCCCACGGAAAATAGATCCAGGTGTCCTGGCTGACTTCGGTGACAAAAGTATCGATCAGCGGCCGGCCTTTCGGCTTGGCGTAGACGGTGGCGAAATGCGCCTTCGGCATCATCGCGCGCACGATGCCCGCCGTCTTGCCGGTATCGGTCAGGTCGTCGATGATCAGCACGCCGGCGCCATCGTCGGCCAGCAAGGCCGGCGTGATCTCTTTCAGCACCTGCAGTTGCCCCTGGCTGGTATAGTCGTGATAGGAGGCGACGCAGACCGTCTCGATGACGCGGATGCCGAGTTCGCGCGAGATGATCGCCGCGGGGACCAGCCCGCCGCGCGTGATGCAGACGATCGCTTTCCACTGCCCCTTGTTGGCGCCGGCAAGCCGCCAGGCGAGCGCCCGGGCGTCACGATGGAACTGGTCCCAGGAGACCGGAAAGGCTTTTTCGGGAAGGGACATGTCGCGCACTCCGCAGCACGCGGGGATCGCGCGCAAGAAAACAGGGGAATGCGCGCGGAATTAGCTGGAAAGCCCCCATCTTGGCAAGAGCATGGGCCTTGGCAAGAGCAGGGGTCTTGGCAAGAGCAGGGGCCTTGGCAAGCGCAGGCCTGAGCGATCGCGGTGGACTTCAAACGCGTCGCATCGAAACAGATGCATGCGATCCGCTCCAAGTCTGCATGTCGTTGTCTCAAAACCCGCGACCTGCGCGACATGCGTCAACGCGACAGGAAGGCTGCTACCGGCGCGGTGCGCAGCACACTGCGCGTCACGCCGCCGAACAGAAGTTGTCGCAGCCAGGAGTGGCTGAAGGCGCCGAGCACCAGCAGATCGGCGCCGGTCTCCGCGATCCTGGTCTGGATGATGTCGTCGATCGAATTGCCTCCCGACTGCTGCAGCGAGACGCTGACGGTGGCGCCGTGGCGCGACAGCGCTGACGCGATTTCGGCGCCGGCGGCCTCCGCGCTGTCGTCGAGCGTTTCAGGCGGATCGATGACCAATATCTCGGTCTTCTCGGCTTCGATGATGAAGGGCAGCGCGTCGAAAGCGGCGCGCGCCGCCTCCTTGCTGCCGTTCCAGGCGAGCAGGACGTGTTTGAAGGTGGTGATCAGCGGACCCTCATGCGGCACCACCAGCACCGGCCGGCCGGCATCATAGACCAGCGTGTCGACATCAGCGCTCGGGTCACCGCCCGTTTCGCGCTGCGCCGCAATGATCAGGTCGGCGGCGCGCACGCTCGAAATCCCGGTCAGCGCACTGTCGCCCGAAAAGCTCTCCAGGCTTCGCCACTCGAAGGACAGGCCGGAATCCTCGATACGTCTGAGGAAAGTCGCCTGCAGTTTTTCGGCACGCTCGCGGTTCATGTCGGCCGAAACCTGCAGGAATTCAGTGTCCGGAAAGCCCGTGGCCGAGGTGTAGGGCACGGGAAGCGTTTCGGCGTGGATACCGATCAGATGGCTCTGGAACCGGTTGGCGAGAGGAATGGCGCAGTCGAGCACGCGCTCCGCGTCCTGCTCGTTCTGCAGAATGGCGACAATGGTTTTGAAGCGCATGATAATCCCTCAATCTACGAGCTACCGAACTCGTGCCGAGGAAACGTTGCAGCGTCGTGCTTGGTTCCGGTCTGGACCAGCTCAGCCGGGATTGCTGGCGAACCCGGCCACCATTGCCTCGACATCGGTACGCGCGGCATCCAGGGCCTCCTGGCTGCGGGCACGCACCACCAGTTCGGTCCAGAACTTGCCGTCGCCATATTTCGGATAGGAGCCGATGATCGTGTCCGGATGCGCTTTCTGGATATCGCCAAGCGGCCCGCCGATAAGGCCTTCGCCGAATGGGCAGGGCACGGTTGCCGACAGCATTTTCGTGCCGGCCTTTAGCGTCGGCACGACATTGTCGAGCATGGCCTGGAAGATCGACGGCACACCGGCCATGACATGGACGTTGCCGATACGGAAGCCGGGTGCAACGGACACCGGGTTGTCGATGAGATCGGCACCACGTGGCATCCGTGCCATGCGTTTGCGGGCCTCCGTGTATTCGATGCCGCGCGCGGCGTAACTTGCCCCCAGCAGTGCATAGGCCTTGGCATCGTATTCGCAAGGCACGCCAAAAGCCTTGGAAATGGAATCGGCCGTGATGTCGTCATGCGTCGGGCCAATGCCGCCAGTGGTGAACACATAGGTGTAACGGGCGCGCACGGCGTTCACCGCGGCAATGATCTCGTCTTCCTCATCCGGGACGATGCGCACCTCCTTCAGGTCGATGCCGATCGCCGTCATGATATCGGCGAGATGGCCGATGTTCTTGTCCTTGGTTCGGCCAGACAGAATCTCATCGCCGATGACGAGCATGGCCGCGGTCACGATTTCAGGCATGGGAGGCTCCGGTATGACGGGTGGCCTGAGATAGCGCGGCGCGGCGGCGGCCGCAATGCCGCCGGAACGGTGAACAATCCGCACCCGAGATATCCATTGCCAACCGGACAGGGTGCCGCGTCACAAAAGTCGACCGTCGAAACGGACGACCTTCGCGCTCGCCGTTTCGACGGAAGGTTGCACCTGGATCGGAGGAAGCTAAGCTCATGCGGGTTCTGGTCCGGTGAACAATGATCTTGCCGATTCTGTCATGGCTTCTGGGCACGCTGTTCCTGCTGGCGGTCCTGGGGATCGCCAGTCTGGTGCTGGCGACGCTGTGGATCGCCGCCAAGGCTGAAAGGCTGGTGCCGCCGGTCGGAAAATTCATCGAGGTCGACGGCAACCGCATCCACTATGTCGATCAGGGTGAGGGGCAGCCGATTGTCTTCGTGCACGGGCTTGGCGCCCAGCTCCATCATTTCCGGCACACTCTGTTCGAACGGTTCGGTCCGGGCTACCGGTTGATCGCGCTCGATCGACCGGGGTCGGGCTATTCGGTGCGAGCGCGCGGCGCCACGGGCCGGCTGCCCGAACAGGCCGAGATCGTGCGACGCTTCATTGAAGCCCTGGGGCTGGAAAGGCCGCTGGTGGTCGGTCACTCGCTGGGCGGCGCCGTCGCGCTGACCCTGGCAGTGGAGCATCCCGAGGCGATTTCCGGCATCGCGCTTTTGGCGCCATTGACCCATCTGGAAGCCGGCATGCGCGAAAAGTCCGGCTTGCTCTATATCCCCTCACGCCCGCTGCGCTGGATCATGGCTTACACCATGGCGATACCGACAAGTCTCCGATATGCGCGGCCGACAATGGAATTCATCTTCGCGCCGCGGGTTTTTCCTGCCGACTACATGGTCGACGCAGGTGGATGGCTCGGGCTGAGGCCAACCCATTTCTACGCCACGTCCTCCGATGTCGTCGCGGTCGAGCAAGATCTCGGCCGCATCGAGCAGCGCTATGGCGAGATCGTTATGCCGGCTGGCATTCTCTTCGGAACGGCCGACCGCGTCATCGATATCCGTACCCACGGCGAGCCAATGCAGGACAAGATCGAAACACTTGATTTCGAATCTGTCGACGGCCTCGGCCACATGCCTCAATTCAATGAGCCGGACCGGGTCATTGCCTTCATCAAACGCCTTGCGGCACGTGCGTTTTCCAAGCCGACATCAAACCGGCTTCACAACAATTTCAAGGAACCATTCGGCTGAATGCCGGGTTTTACCCCGTGTCGCACCCAAGACGACGAAGATATGGAGTAATTCAAAATGTACACAAAACTACTCGCAGCATCCGTCCTGACGATCGGTCTTGCCACAGCGGCGATGGCGCCGTCGTCGGATAGCAACTATTCCAAACCATAGCTGGTGGTTGTTCGGCAATGAAGACCGGACGACTGTCGATCCCAACACCACCGGTAGTATCAGTGCGGATGGCTCCGGGTTGAACACTTTGGGCAATACCGGCGGGATTGGCCCATGTGCCGATCACACGCCCGGTCCAGACGCCAATGCCGGGCTGAACGTCAACGATCGGTACTGCGGCAAATAGGGCCACGCGGCGGTTGCTGGCCGCGGAGCGTTTCCTCTCCGGACGTCCGCGGCCGGCGTCCCGCTCAATGCCAAAAACTGACTGTAGATCCCAAACTAGTCGGAAACCTCTGTCTGAGGCCGATCCCGGCCGTCGGCCAGTTCCTCATGCCATTCGCCATCGGCATCCTCGTACTGGATGCCGTCCGTGGCTCCGGCGATCCGTTGCTCGGCCGAAGCGATTTCGGCGGCGCGCAATGCGTCCTGATGGGTGGGAAACGTCTCCGAGAACGTCGCTCCGACCTTGTAGGCCCAACCGCCGTCATGCTCGACGATCTTATAAGTCAGCTTCGCCATGAAAACCTCCGGTTGAAAGGTCCGTCCGCTCAGTGCAGCCGGTCGTCGGGCAGTTTGTCGTCGGGCACCAGAACTTCCGATTCCTTGGCGGCTTCAATCAGCGCCCGGCGCGCATCCGCTGTCGAACGATAACCTTCCAGCACTTTGAGGCAAGTGTCGAGGGCATCACGATGGCGCGGGCCGCGATTGAGCGGCCACACGGTCATCAGGCATTCCGCCGCCTCCTGGGCGCTGCGGATATGGCGATATTTGCCGACGTGCCCAAGTTCGACGACGACCGGCACTTCAAAAGGTTTGTTGTCCATCATGGCCGCAACGCAAAGCAGCCAATTTGGTTGCAAACGTGGCCTTCAGCGTGCGCCCAAACGTCTCAGAGCCTGTTTGGAGGCTGCCATCCGACCGGGAGCGACTTCGAAAACAGCCGCTCAGTAGCCGCAGTCGTTGCGCAGCCAGCGTGCGTTTGCCCAGCCGGTCCGGCCGCCGATTTCGACCTGATACCAGTTGCCGCGTCGGTCGAAGATCTCGGTATGATCGCCATTGAACAACTGGCCGATCATGCGCGACGACGAGTTCGGCCGTGTCCGCACGGCAAGAAAGCCGCTGCCGGTCGATAGATTGTAGCGGCCGGACAGGCCGTGCACCGTGCCCTCGCAATATTGTGCGCCGGCCGGCGTCGACATGCCGATCCAAAGTCCGGCCACAACGGTCAGCGCCGCAACCGGCAAGAATGCCTTGAACGACATGATTTCCTCCCAAGCCCGGCCGCGCCCGCCGCAGCCTCACCCAACGTAACAGTTTGCGGCGAGAATTGAAGCGGGGCAACTGTCCAAAGCCAGGGGGCGCCGGTATCGGGAGAACGGGCCGATCAGCCCGCCGCCTTCATCCAGTGCTGCATGGTGGTCACCGATCGCGCAAGCTGCGGCGCCGGGTGGATTGTCTCGCTGAACGTCGCCGCCGCGCGCCATCCCCAGCGCGGATCGGCCAGGAAGGCGCGCGCCAGCGCCACCATGTCGGCGCGGCCCTCGGTAAGGATCGCTTCGGCCTGCTTCGGATCATCGATCAGGCCGACCGCGCGGGTCGGAATACCGGCACCCTTGCGCACGGCCTCCGCCAGATGCACCTGGTAGCCAGGGCCGGTTGGCAATTTCTGCAATGGCGAATTGCCGCCGCTCGAGCAGCAGAGATAGGCGACGCCCGCGTCCTTGAGTGCTTTCGCCACTTCGATCGCGTCCTCGACGTCGAAGCCGCCATCGACCCAATCCTTCACCGACAGCCGCGCGCCGAGCATCAGTCTTGGCGTTGCCTTGCGCACCGCCTTGGCAATCTCGACGACAAGGCGCATGCGGTTTTCCAGCGAGCCGCCCCAACGGTCGGTGCGCTGGTTGGACAATGGCGACAGGAACTGGAAGATCAGATAGCCATGGGCGGCATGCAGCTCGAGGAAGTCGAAGCCAGCGCGTTCGGCCCGCCTTGCCGCGTCTGCGAAGCGTTCGATGAGGTGCAGGATTTCCTCCTCCTCCAGCGCGCGCGGCACGTTCCAGCCGGTGTCGTAGGCGATCGCCGACGCCGACACGGTCTGCCAAGGATCCTCGTCTGGCTGCAGCGGTCCGCCGCCCTCCCACGGCTTGCGATTGGAGGCTTTGCGGCCGGCATGGGCAAGCTGGGAGCCGAACTTCGTGCCGGGAGCGGCGACGCGTCTTGCCGCATCCAGCGCCCGACGGGCGGCAGCCTCATTGTCTTCGGAATAGAGGCCGAGGCAACCATGCGTGATGCGTCCGCGCCGTTCGACATCGGTCATCTCGACCGTGACCATGCCGGCGCCGGACATGGCAAGGTTCATCCAATGGTAGAGATGCCAGTCGCTGGCCGAGCCGTCTTCGGCCGAATACTGGCACATCGGCGCGACAGCGATGCGATTGGGAAAGGTAAGGCCGTCGAGGGTGATCGGCTGGAAAAGCGATGTTGTCATGAAAGGGGCTCCGGGGAGGGGTTAGCCGCTATTTAGGCAACCGATCGAGTCTACGCCAGACACGAGGCGGTGAACCAGCTTCTGGACCAATCACTGAGGGCATTGCCGAACCACCGGTTCGCGGCTACGCCTCGGCCGATAGCATGGAGACCATGATGGAAGATCGCGTTCGCATCCGTTCGGAGGAAATCCTCTCCGATGACTGGGCTGTCCTGAAGAAGACCGTCCTCGACTACCGCCGGCGTGACGGACAGTGGGAGACGCAGGTGCGCCAGACCTATGATCGCGGCGACGGCGCGGTGATCCTGCCTTACGATCCCTCGCGCTCGACCGTGCTCCTGGTGCGCCAGTTCCGCTATCCCGCCTACGTCACCGGCCACCGCGAGCCGCTGATCGAGGCCTGTGCCGGGCTGCTCGACGAGAACGATCCGGAAACCTGTATCCGCAAGGAAGCGGAGGAAGAACTCGGCTACCGGCTGCGGAACGTGGAGCGGTTGTTTTCGCCCTATATGAGCCCGGGCAGCGTCACCGAACGGCTCTGGTTCTTCATCGCCCGCTATTCGCCCGCCGATCGCATCTCGGCCGGCGGCGGCGCGGCGGACGAAGGCGAGGACATCGAGGTTCTGGAAATGCCGCTCGACGAGGCGCTGGCCGGCATTGCCGACGGCAGCATCATCGATGCCAAGACCATTATCCTGATTCAGCATTTGAAGCTGAACCCGATGCCGGCTTGAGTGCCGGCTATCCGGCGATCTGAAAAATTGTCGCTGGTGCGGACGACGGGAATCGAACCCGTACGATCAGAGATCGAGGGATTTTAAGTCCCTTGCGTCTACCAATTCCGCCACGTCCGCAGGCCAGCCCTTTTCAGACGCCAGACACAGGCCGTCAAGTCGTGTTCTTGGGCCTTGGCCGAACGTGCGAACAGACCGGGCGGCTTGGTGATACTGCCGCGATCACGGAATTATCGGCGCCGCGGGCACTGGTACGATGTTTGTGCGGCGGATTTGATCCGCCAAGGCCGGCGTCTTTCAGGCCCAACCCATTCCCCCGCCCACTGGGAGCGTCGGCCGCCCCAATTCCTTTTGAAATAGCTCCGCAAGCTCCGTCGTGGCTGGCAGCGTCACAACAGGCTACAACAGTGGGCTGGTTCAGAACTTGTAGCTCAAATTGATGCCGACCGTGTTGAGCTTCACGTCCTGATCGCGATCGTTGAAGGGTTCCGCCACGTCGTAGTGCTCGGAGCCGAAATCATAGTAGCGGTATTGCGCGCCGACGACGAACTTGTCGGTCAGCGCGTAATCGACGCCGGCGCCCAGGGTCCAGCCGATATTCGTGCGCGTGCTGGCGAAAGCCGGACCAGCGACTTGCGACGTCTCGATGCCGGCAAAGGCGACGCCGCCAATGCCGTAGACCAGCAGGCGATCCACGGCGTAGCCGGCCTTGGCGTTGATCGATCCGAACCATTTGATGTCGGTGCCGAATGTGCTTCCCAGGCCCGATTCCGTCGTGCCGTCGATCGAGGAATAGTTGAGTTCGGCCTCGGCGCCGAGCACCGCCTGGTCGAACTGCCACAGGCCGGCGACATGGCCGCCGACGAACCCGCCGTCAATGTCGGGCGTGATGGAAAACGGCGCGCCTTCTGTTCCTGATATGTCGGATTGGCCCCAGCCATAGCCAGCCTGCAGGCCGGCATAATAGCCCGTCCAGTCGAAGCCGGGCGCGGTCATCGGCACGTCGGCACCGATGTCCGCCGCGAACGCCGACCCGCACGTGAGGACAAGAAAGCCGGTACTGGCAAACGTCAAACGACGCATCGAGTTCTCCGAAATGACGGTTCAGAAAATCCTGCCGGGACGATAACCGTTTTCGCCGCAAAACGGAATCCCATTGTTCAACAGTTGTGATTCACCTGTTGCTGCACAGAACTCTCTATTTGGCGTCGATGAAGTCCAGCACCGCCTGGCTATATTCATCCGGCGCTTGCAGCATGGCGAAATGACTGGCGTTGGGCAGGATGATCAGCTTCGCGCCTGGGATGGCGGAGGCTATGTATTCGGTGTGTTCGCGCTTGATCGCCTCATCATGGTCGCCGGCAACGATCGCCGTCGTCGTGGTGATCTTGGCGAGCTGTTCCTTGGTCCACGCCGGCTCGCTCTCCCACATATGGCTGATTTGCGCCACGAAGGCGTCATACTGGTCCGGCGTTTTCGACATCTTCTTGTAGTCGCGGCCGGAGCGGTCGATGTAGGCGGCAAAGGTCTTGTTGGTCATCACGCCCGGATCGACACCGTCGGTGGTTACGTTGGCCGCTTGCGCAAAGAGTCTGGTCAGCCGCTCTGGATGATGCAGCGCGATGTCGATGCCGATAATGCCGCCATCGCTCCAGCCGACAAGCGCGGTCTTGTCGATCTTCAGGTAGTCGAGCAGCGCCAGATAATCCGACGCCATCAAGTCGTAGCCGTAAGGCTGCTCGGTGCGGGTGGAGCGGCCGTGGCCACGGCTGTCGGCGACGATCACCTTGTGCGTTTTGGAAAGCGTCGCCACCTGGCTGGCCCAGATGTCGGCGTGGCCGAAGCCGCCATGGATGAGCAGCACCGGGTCACCCGCGCCGAAAACGGCGTAGTACATCTGGATGCCGTTCACCGGCGCATATCCGCTCTGATCAGGCTCGGGCATGGCCGCGGGCTCCGGCAAGGTCTGCCAACGTTCCTCGGCGGCGGCAAAAGTGGTTGGCGCGGCGAACAGGATGACGATGGCGAACGCTTTCCAAAAACGGGTCATGTTTCCCTCTTACGGCTCGGCTCGCGGACAGCATTGCGTTTTGGCCAGATTAGTCAACAAGCCTGGCCGCCGTCGGATGTTGGACCGACGGCTCTGGCGGCGCCCGCCCACATTTGCGAGACTGGGCGCAACCGAGGAATCGCCAATGACGAAAGCCAAGCCCGCAAGGCCCGCAAAACCCAAACCCTGGACCGAGATGGCGACACATCTGGTCGATGTCGCCATGGGGCGAAAGCCCGCCGACCTGGTCGTCCGCAACGGCCGCTGGGTGAATGTCCATTCAGGCGAGATCATCGCCGGCACCGACATCGCCATTGCCGGCGGGCGCTTCGCCTATTGTGGGCCGAACGCCAGCCATGCCATCGGCCAGGGCACCAAGGTGGTCGACGCCGGCGGGCGCTATCTGGTGCCCGGCCTCTGCGACGCGCACATGCATGTCGAGAGCGGCATGGTGACGGTGACCGAGTTCTGCCGGGCGGTCATCCCGCACGGGACCACGTCGATGTTCATCGACCCGCACGAGATCGCCAATGTGCTGGGGCTGCCAGGCGTGCGGCTGATGCATGACGAGGCCGTTGCCATGCCCATCAACGTGCATGTGCAGATGCCGTCCTGCGTGCCTTCGGCGCCGGGGCTGGAACATGCCGGCGCCGAACTGACGGTCGCCGATGTGGCGGAAGCGATGACCTGGGAAAACATCATCGGGCTTGGCGAAGTGATGAATTTCCCCGGCGTCGCCGCCAACGATCCGGTGATGTCGGGCGAGATCGCCGCGACGGTCAAGGCAGGCAAGACGGTCGGTGGCCACTATGCCTCGCGCGACCTCGGCCTGCCGTTCCATGGCTATGTCGCCGGCGGCCCGGAAGACGACCACGAGGGCACGCGCGCCGAGGACGCCATTGCCCGTGTGCGCCAGGGCATGAAGGCGATGCTGCGGCTGGGCTCGGCCTGGTACGACGTCGCCTCGCAGATCAAGGCGGTGACGGAGAGCGGGATCGACCCGCGCAACTTCATCCTGTGCACCGACGACAGCCATTCCGGCACGCTGGTTCATGAAGGCCATATGGACCGCGTGGTGCGCCACGCCATCCAACAGGGGTTGAAGCCGGTGACGGCGATCCAGATGGCGACGCTCAACACAGCCCAGCATTTCAAACTGGAGCGCGAGATCGGCTCGATCGCGCCGGGGCGGCTGGCCGACCTGCTGATCGTCTCGGATCTCGCCGCAATGGCAATCGATGAGGTCTATGCACGCGGCGTCAGGCTGGCCAAGGGCGGCAAGCTCGAAATCGACATTCCGGCCTATGATTATCCGAAGACGGCGAAGAACACCGTCAAGCTCGGCAAGAAGCTGAAGGCCCACGACTTCGACATCGCCGCTCCCAAGGGCGCCAACGAGGTGCGGGTGCGCGTCATCGGCGTCATCGAGAACCAGGCGCCGACGCGGGCACTGGAGGCCGATCTGCCGGTAGAGGACGGGCTGGTCGCCATGGATCGCCGCAACGATGTCTGCCAGATCGCGCTGGTCGAGCGCCACAGAGGCACGGGCGGCGTCACCAACGCCTTCGTCTCCGGCTTCGGCTACATGGGCGACTGCGCCATGGCGTCCAGCGTGGCGCATGACGCTCACCACATCATCTGCGTCGGCACCAACAAGCAGGACATGGCGCTGGCCGTGAATCGTCTGGGCGAGGTCGGCGGCGGCGTCGTGCTGTTCTCCAAGGGCAAGGAACTGGCCCTGGTCGAAATGCCGATCGCCGGGCTGATGTCGGACGAGCGGGCTGAAATCGTCGCGGCCAAGGCGGACAAGCTCACCGAGGCGATGCGCAAGATGGGCTGTTCGCTAAACAACGCCTATATGCAGCACTCGCTGCTGGCGCTGGTTGTCATTCCGGAGCTCAGGATTTCCGATGTCGGACTGATCGACGTGACGACTTTCCAGAAGGTCGATCTCTTCGTCTAGGGTATATCGATATTCGGGTGAGGCCGGCCTGCGAATGGTGGCTTTCTGCGCTTCCGGTGCTCACGTACTTAAAGTACGCTCCGCTCCGGTTCTCGAAAGCCGCCATTCTCGACTCGGCCTGACCCGAATCTCAACATACCCCGGCGCTTGTTGATGGTACTCAGCCGCCGGTGGCTATGGTCAGCACCTTGAATGGTGTGGTGATGACGATCTCGGCGACCGAGCCGACAGCCTTGCCGAGGCCTTGACCGATATTGTTGAACTGTGTCGGGTCGGGTTCCTCCGAAGCCAGGCCAGCCGGTGCTCGCAGCCGGTCGCCGAGCAGTTGCACCAGGATCGGGTTATCGGCGAATTTGGCGTGGTTGAGGCGATCGCCGGACTTCAGTTTGCTCAAGTCCACAACCGATACGCCGTAGCTGGCAAGGTCGGCTGCATTGCCATAGTCGCCGACTCGCGGTTTGTCGCCGGACAGAAGGCCTGACAGTCTCAAGGCGCGGTCGTCGCCCGAAAGCAGGATGGCGAACGGCTTGTCCGGCTTGCCGTAGCGGATCATCTGTTTCTTGAACACATCGACGTCGATATCCGGCGAGGCCAGAATGACATAGCCGAGCTTCCCGCCGAGATCGCGGTCGCCGGTGATGGCGAGTTGCCGCAGCGCCTCCATGGTCAACCACGTCCCCATCGAATGGGCGATAATGTCGATGCTTCTCACCTTGGTCTTGGCAAGCATTCTCAGCGTTGCTTCAAGATCGTCGCGCGCCGCGTTTGCACTATCCCTGTCGTAGAGATAGCCCGTCGTCTTGGCACTCGACGCCCATGAAAACAGAACGGGCGTACCTGGATATTTCGTGTCGTGAGCGATCTGCGTCAGCCGATAGATGCCGTCATCGAAGCCATTGTTGAAGCCGTGCACGAAAACCAGCGCACGGTCTCCGCGCATGGCAATGTCGGCGCCGACCGCCTTGGCGAATTGCGGCGCGCCTTCGTAGAAGGCGACGTCCTTGGCGGTGAAGTCCTTGGCTGGAGCGCTGTTTGCCGATCCCTTGGCCCGCTCGATGGCGCCGACTTGATGGCTTTTCGGAACGGTGACGTCGACGCGGGCAAAGCTGGTGGTCAGCGAGCGATCGCCGTCGAACACCTGTCGCGGATCCTTGATTGCCTTCTGGCGGGTCGTGGCAACGAAGATCTCATGCGTGGCCGCGATGTCGGAAGCGGGCACTGAGACAGCAGTTCTGTTGAGCAGGTCATGCGTGTTCCGGCCGGCGCAGCCGGTGACAGCGAGCGCGATCGCAACGACGAGGTAACTCTTCGAACGCACGGTCACGCGCCGGCTCCCGCGAAGGGGGACGTCAAACGCATGACGTCGCTGGCTATTCCGATAAAGCCAGAGACCGGCGCGGTCCAGTTCAAAGTGAGTCCATGCGTCCGCGATGCTGAACAGGAACGGCGAAAACCGCGGGACCGCATCTATTGCCCGAGCAGGCCGATGCGGTCGGTCACGTCACGGTCGCTGGCAAAGCCGTCATCCTCGCGCAGCCGCTGGCCGATCATCTTCACCAGCGTTGGATTGTCGGCGAATTTCGTATGGTTGAAGCTGTCGCTTCCCTTGACCTTGGAGAGGTCGACGACGGTCACGCCGTAGGAAGCAAGATCGGCGGCATCCTTGTAGTCGCCGACGCGCGGCCGCGAACCGGCGATCAGGCCGGAGAGCCTCAGCGCCCGATCGTCGTCGGACAGCAGCAGGATGAACGGCTTGTCGGGCTTGCCGTAGCGCCGCATCTGGCTCTTGAACACGTCGACATCGATGTCGGGCGAGGCCAGCACCACGTCGCCGAGTTTGCCGCCGAGATCGCGGTCGCCGCTGATGGCCATCTGGCGCAGCGTTTCCATGGTCACCCAGGTTCCCATTGAATGGGCGACGATGTCGATGCGACGGGCGCCCGACTGCTGCAGCATCCTGAGCGTCACTTCCAGCTGGTCGCGGGCGGCACTGGCGCTTTCCTTGTCGTAGACATAGTCGGTGGTCCTGGCGCCGGATGCCCAGGAAAACAGCACGGGCGTGCCGGGATAGCCGGAATCGTGGACAAGCTGGGTGAGGCGATAGACGGCGGCGTCGAAGCCTGTGTTGTAGCCATGCACGAAGACCATGACGCGGCCGCCGCGCGCTGCGATGTCGGCGTTGAGGGCGCTGGAGAATTTCGGCTGTGTGTCGTAGCCGACGACCTCGGAGGCCATGAAATATTTGGCCGGGTCATCCGACTTGCCGCGCGAGCGCCGCTCGATCTGGCCGGTCTCATGGGTCCCCGGAACGGTGACGTTGACGCGGGCGTAGTTAAGCGTCGCCGAGCGCTCGCCGTCGAAAACCTTGTTTGGATCGTCGGATTTCTTGCGCGTCGTGGCGATGAAGATGCTGTGGTTGCCGGCGATCTCCGTCACCGGAGCGGACACCATGGCGCTACCCAGCAGTTCCTGTGTTTGCGAGCCCGCGCAGCCGGCGACGAGCAAGGCAAGGACAACGGCAAAGATCTTGTTCAAAGGCACGCTTGAAATTCCAACTCCGGCCGAAAGGCCTGTCTACCCCCGCCACCTCCCGGACAGGCAGAGTGCGGCGGAACTAAGTCGTGTCCAGTCGAAATGTGATCAGCGCCCGGCTACAGCCATCGCAGTGTTGCGCGAAAGCCAAAATGGCGGGAGGAACGCATGCGTGGTGCGCGCAATGAGCGGCATCACCGTCGGCTCGCCGAATTCCGGCAAGGACATGGATTCAGGCCAACCGATGACACGGCATGAACAAACGCCTCCAAGTGCTTGCAAGGATTCTACGAATGCCCGTTGCGGAAGGGCATGAATGGCCGGACAATGGCGTCGCGAGGCTGGATATGCAATAGGCGGGGCCGGCTGCGCGGTCCGATCGATGATTGAGGGTCCGCGGGCGACAACCGGCGCGAGGTGTTTTCCAATGAACAGTTTTTCTTCCCGCGTCGCTGCCGCTGCCGCGGCGATCCGCCAGATCTTTCCGGAAACGCCACTGCAGGAAAACGACTATTTGTCGAAAAAGACAGGTGCGCGGGTGCTGTTGAAGCGTGAGGATCTGTCGCCGGTGCGTTCCTACAAGATCCGCGGCGCCTTCAACTTCTTCCGCAAGACGCTGGCGGCGGGCAACGAGGCCGAACTGTTCGTGTGCGCGTCCGCCGGCAACCATGCGCAGGGCTTTGCTTTCGTCTGCCGCCATTTCGGCAAGAAGGGCGTGGTGTTCATGCCGGTGACGACACCGCAGCAGAAGATCGACAAGACCAGGCTGTTCGGCGGCGATTTCGTCGAGATCAGGCTGGTTGGCGACTTTTTCGACGATTGCTACCGCGCCGCCTTCGATTTCACCGAAAGTTCCGGCGCCCATATGGTGCCGCCCTTCGACCACAAGGACATCATCGAGGGCCAGGCGACCGTCGCCTATGAGATCGCGGACCAGATGCCGGGCGCCCGCATGCCTGATATCATCATGCTGCCGGTCGGCGGTGGCGGGCTCGCCGCCGGTGTCACCCATTATTTCGCCGATCAGGGCCGGGAAGCGCGCTTCGTCTTCTGTGAACCGGCCGGCGCGCCGAGCCTGCGCGAGAGCCTCGCCGCGGGAAAACGGCTCAAACTCACCAAAGTCGACAATTTCGTCGATGGCGCGGCAGTGGCCGAGATCGGCCGCGAGCCGTTACGGCATCTCAAGGATTTTCCGGCCGACACGGTGCGGCTGATCCCGGAAAACCGGCTCTGCGCCACCATGATCGAGATGCTCAACGTCGAAGGCGTCGTTCTGGAGCCGGCCGGCGCCCTGGCGATCGATGCGCTGAAGGATTTCTCCAGGAAGGAAATCAGGGGCAAGACCATCGTCGCCGTGGTTTCGGGCGGCAATTTCGATTTCGAGCGGCTACCGGACGTCAAGGAGCGGGCGCTGCGCTTCGAGGGCTTGAAGAAATACTTCATCATCCGCTTCCCCCAGCGGCCGGGCGCGCTGCGCGACTTCCTCGAACTGCTCGGTCCCGACGACGACATCGCCCGCTTCGAATATCTGAAGAAATCGGCGCGTAATTTCGGTTCGGTGCTGATCGGCATCGAAACCAAGGACCGTCGCAATTTCGACCTGCTCAAGGCGAATTTCGAGGCCGAGGGCGTCCAGTACCAGGACATCACCGACAACGAGACATTGGCCGGGTTCATCATATGAGCGGTGCTGGAAAAATCTTCGTCGCGCTGTTTTCCGGCATCAATGTCGGCGGCAACCGCATCGTCAAGATGGCGGAGTTGCGGTCGTTCTTCGAGGGTCTCGGCTTCTCCGATGTCGCCACCTATGTGCAGAGCGGCAATGCCGTGTTCAAGGCGGAGAAGGGCGATGCGGTCACGCTGACGAAACAGCTCGAAGCAGCCTTCGAGAAGAAATGGGGTTTCCATTCACGCATCATGGTGCGCGATCTCTCATGGTTCGAGCGGTTGGTGGACGAAAATCCCTATCCGGACGTGGCCGCGGACCACACGAAGTTGCACGCCTATGTGCTGGAGCGCGAGCCGACCGCCGACGAGGTGGCGCGGCTGGCCGAAAAGTGCACAGGGCCCGAACGCTTCGAGATCAAGGGCGATGTGCTCTACCTGCACGCGCCGGATGGATTGGGCAAATCGGTGTTTGCCGGGCTGATCCCGCGCACGTTGAAAGTGCCGGGCACGGCGCGCAACTGGCGCTCGGTGCGGGCGCTGCTGGAGATGGCCGCTCAGGCCGGTGGAAAATAGGGTCCTTATGCCGCCGGCGCGGGCTTCCAGGCGAAGGTCAGTTCTTCACGGAAAGCAAAGCGCTTGATGTGATCGGCGACGACGCTTTCCAGGCGTTCGATCGATCCGGCTTCGTCAGTTGATACCGTTATATGCAGCGCGGTCGCGTCGGCATCCATGACGGTGCGGCCGAGCGAGAGATCGATGGTGCCATGGGCGGGATCGAACTCGACCGGGAATTTATGCGCCCAGTGCTTGCACAACTGCTGCAGGTAGCGGCTGGCATGTTCGGTGGCGACATCGGCACGGCTGGTCGGCATGAATGAATTCTCCTGGTGAGCGCCGGCCCCTTGCCGGGCAGGCGCTATAGGCAGGTAGATAGGTGCCGTCGATCAAGACGGCAAAGGCGGACGGCTTGTCCGCCTGGCCGCTCCACTCAAGATGGCGTGATCGCTACCAGGTGCCGGTGTTCGGCATCGAGGCCCAGGGCTCGGCCTTGGGCTTCGCCGGTCCCTTCTGCAGCAGCTCGATCGAGATGCCGTCCGGCGACTTGACGAAGGCCATATTGCCGTCGCGCGGCGGCCGGTTGATGACGACGCCGTTGTCCATCAAATGCTGGCAGGTGGCGTAGATGTCGTCGACCTCATAGGCGAGGTGGCCGAAATTGCGCCCGCCCTTGTAGTCTTCCGGATCCCAATTGTAGGTCAGTTCGATCAGCGGCGCCTTGTCGGCGATGCCGCTTTGCTCGTCTTCCGACGCGGCGAGGAAGATCAGCGTGAAGCGGCCCTGCTCGTTTTCGTAGCGGCGCACCTCCTTGAGGCCGAGCTTGTTGCAGTAGAAGTCAAGCGAGGCGTCCACGTCGGCGACGCGGACCATGGTGTGCAGATAGCGCATGTGATTTCCTCGACAAATTGCGTTGCGGTGCAACATAGGGTCGGCCCTGTAAAAGGGCAATCGTGCGGCAGCGCGCAATGCCGGCAAAGAACAAATCCGGTATTCCCCCCATTGAACCGTGAAAAAAGGCACGGCAGGTCTTGCACACACCGGAAGTGGCGGTGTTAATCTGGTGCCAAGAATCAGTTGCGGTGTTCTTGAAAAGAGGGGGGCATTCTTATGGGGGAAAAGGCCTCTTTCATGGGGCGGGACGGCCCCCTTGGCGACGCCCGGCAGCGTGACGAAGGCGGCGACGCCGCCGACCTGCTCGAAATTGCCGGCGCCATCAAGTGGTTCGATGTGGCCAAGGGCTACGGTTTCATCCTTCCGGATGACGGCATTTCGGGCGACATCCTCCTCCACGTGACATGTCTTCGAAAGGACGGCTTTCAGACGGCCCTGGAGGGCGCGCGCGTGGTCTGCCTCGTCAAGCATGGCGACCGCGGGTTGCAGGCCTTCCGGGTGCTCTCCATGGATCTCACCACCGCAGTTCACCCGGCCGAGATGCAGGAGCAGCGCACCCATATCGTGGTGACGCCGGAAAGTGGTCTCGAACGCGCCTTGGTGAAGTGGTTCAACCGCACCAAGGGTTTTGGTTTTCTAACCCGCGGCGAGGGCACCGAGGACATCTTCGTCCACATGGAGACCTTGCGCCGTTACGGCATCACCGAGCTTCGGCCCGGCCAGGTCGTGCTGGTTCGTTTCGGACGCGGCGACAAAGGCCTTATGGCCGCCGAAATTCACCCCGATATGGGGACCTTGCCGGTCTCGCACTAGAGCCTGATCCATCCCGATAGCGTCGGGATGGGGCTCTATTCCCTCTTTGTTTGACCATGATCTCTGGACAAACGGTTTCCGTTTGTCCGAGAAAACCGGTTCCATTTTTCGGGATCATAGTCTAGGACGATTCCCGGCCGAGGATCTCAAATGGCTCACAGAAACTGGCTGACGGCGGGCGTGGTATGCGCCGTGATTGCCGTCATCGTCGCCGCAGGCGCCTTCTTCTATTCCGGCCGGCCGACCTCGGCGGACAGCCGGGCGATGATCCTTCCGGTCGATCCGGCGCCGCTGGTCGTGGTGACGAAAGGCGGCGACCGCTCTTTTTCCATTGAAGTCGCCGACACCGATCGAGAGCGCGAGGCCGGTTTGATGTATCGCCAGGACATGGCGGACGACCATGGCATGCTGTTCGTCTTTGAAATGCCGCAGCAGGTCAATTTCTGGATGCACAACACGCCGATGCCGCTCGATCTGATCTTTGTCGGCCAGGACGGCAAGATCCGGGCAATCAAGCACGGCGAGCCGCAATCCGACGCCGTTGTTTCGCCCGGTGTCCCCGTGCGCTTCGTGCTCGAGCTCAAGGCCGGCACGGCTGCCAGGAATGGCATCGAATATGGCGACCTGTTGCGCCATCCGGCCGTGGGCACGGTATCCGGCCCCGGCATGCCGCCCGCCGACAATGGCGATTCGCCCAATGGCGGCGGCGGCTGAGTGGTCAGGCGGGATCGCTGATGCGGCTTTTCACCCATGACGGCTTCGACCTTGCCTTCCTCGACCGCCAGCCGGCATCGGGCGAGGGCGACCCGGTGCTCATGATCCACGGCTTCGCCTCGAACCACCACGTCAACTGGGTGTCGCCCGGCTGGTTCAAGACGCTGAACGATGCCGGCTACCGCGCTATCGCCTTCGACAATCGCGGCCACGGTTCGTCGTCGAAGAGTTATGAGGAGGCCGACTATACGCCGGTCAAGATGGCTTCGGATGCCGCCGCCCTGCTCGGCCATCTCGGCATCCAACGCGCCCATGTCATGGGCTATTCGATGGGCGCGCGCATCGCGGCGTTCATGGCACTGTCGGATCCGGACAAGGTGGCGACGCTGGTTTTCGGGGGTCTTGGCATCGGCATGATCGATGGTGTCGGCGATTGGGATCCGATCGCCGCGGCCCTGCTTGCCGATGATCCGGCTGCGACAAGCCATCCGCGCGGGCGATCGTTTCGCGCCTTCGCCGACCAGACCCGCAGCGATCGCCGTGCATTGGCCGCTTGCATTGCCAAATCGCGCGAACTGCTGAGCGAGCAGGATATTGCCCGCATCGCCCAGCCGACGCTGGTCGCTGTCGGCACGACCGATGACATTGGCGGCTCGCCCGATGAACTCGCGGCGTTGATGCCGAACGCCAGGGCCTTTCACATCGAGGGCCGCGACCATATGCTGGCCGTCGGGGACAAGACCTTCAAGCAGCGCGTGCTGGAGTTCTATGCCGAAAATCCGCTCTGAGCGGACAGCGAGGGGAGCGGGACGTGACTGCCCTCAGCCTGTGGTGAGAGCCGCCAGCGACCGCGTCATGTTTTCCCGGGCCTGCTGTTCAAAGCGTTGCCGGAACTCCTCCGTGTGGAAAATGTGTGGGCGGGCGAGGAAATTCTTCAGCACCGCACTGCGCCCGGCCCGCCACATCGGCTCCTCCACCCATTGATACTCGCGCCGCACGGCGCGCTCATAGGCGTCGAAGGCGTCCGGCGCGGCACCCAGGATCGCCAGATCCATATCGAGGAAGAGACTTGCGTCCCGTGTGCTCGTCGCGACGTCAAACGGCGGCACCTGGTGTGTGGCTGTGGCGACGATCATCGCCGAGATGCGGTTCAGGCGTGAAGGATCCGCGCGGCCCGCCAGCTTCTTTTCGGCGAGGTCGGCACTTCGCGCCTCGTTGTCCTTGGCCTTGCTGTCATAGATGGCATCGTGGAACCAGATCGCAGCTTCGACGGCTCCGGGGTCGCCGAGCGCCGCTCGATAATCACCCGCCAGAGCCAACATCGCCTCGATATGGGCAAGGTTGTGGTAGTAGCGGCCTGGTCCCCGGTAGAGTGCTGAGAGCTCGCTCTTCAGAGCGTCGTCTATCAAGGGTTCGTTTTCCATCGCTGCTTGAATTCCCGCGAACCAAATCCATTTGACAATGCACTAAGGAAAATTGAGTTCAATCGTGCTATGATCTGGCTTATATGTGCGGCCGGACAACAGGCAAGCACAACAGGCAAGCCCGGCAGGGCGCAGGACGAGACGGCGATGAACAGCATCAGCATTTCCCGACACAGCGCATTGCAGCCGGTCGACCCGATCTGGCGTTCGATCCGCGACGAGGCAATGGAGGCTGTCAACCGCGACCCATTGCTCGCCGCGTTCCTCTATTCGACCATCCTCAACCAGGACAGCCTGGAGGAAGCGGTCATCCATCGGCTGGCCGAGCGGCTGGCGCACCAGGACATCGGCTCCGATCTCATCCGCCAGACCTTCAAGTCGATGCTGGCAGATGACAAGGACTGGCCGACGACCGTGCGTGTCGACATCCAGGCCTATTACGACCGCGATCCGGCGTGCGACCGGTTCATCATGCCGGTGCTCTATTTCAAGGGTTTTCACGCCATCCAGACCCATCGGCTGGCGCATTGGCTGTGGAACCAGGGCCGCAAGGATTTCGCCCTTTATCTGCAGAGCCGCTCATCCTCGGTCTTCCAGACCGACATCAACCCGGCCGCGCGCATCGGCAAGGGCATCTTCATCGACCACGCCACCGGCCTTGTGGTCGGCGAGACCGCGGTCATCGAGGACGATGTGTCGATCCTGCATGGCGTAACACTGGGCGGTACCGGCAAGGCCGGCGGCGACCGTCATCCCAAGATCCGCTACGGCGTGCTGATTGGCGCCGGCGCCAAGATCCTCGGTAACATCGAAGTCGGCCATTGCTCGAAGATCGCGGCAGGCTCGGTGGTGCTGTCGCCAGTGCCGCACAACAAGACGGTAGCCGGCGTGCCGGCCCGCGTCGTCGGCGAGACCGGCTGCGATCAGCCGTCGCGCCAGATGGATCAGCTTCTGCCGTCGCAGTCGATGGATCAGGTCGTCAGCTTCGACATCTGATTTTTACGAGGCCCGCCGCCTGCTTGCCGGATTCCGGCGCGGGCATGAGTGGTGGTTGTCTCCTCATATCAGGCCGCTTGCCTTTACATCGCCATTGTCGACGTGCCAGAAGCGCGTTCGAACGAGCAAGCCCGATGATCGGAGAAGACTGTTGAAGCCGGACGAAATCAGAAAGCTGGACGCCTATTTCAAGCGCGTCTTCCAGAACCCCAAGCTCGAGGTCAAGGCACGGCCGCGCAAGGAAGATTCGGCCGAGGTCTATGTCGGCGACGAATTCCTCGGCATCGTCTTCAAGGACGAGGACGACGGCGACTACAATTTTTCGATGGCGATCCTCGACATCGACCTGGCCTGAGCCAGCATCTTGCGCTTGCCGGCTGCGCCTCGAATGCGGCCGGCCAGCCGGATCTCCCGACGCTTTCCTATGCTAATGCTCTGCCTTCAATATCCGCCCGGCTTCGGTGGCGATCGATGCGTCAAGCGCCTGCCAATCGCCCAGAAATTCCCTGGGGAAGCGATAGGTGAGGCTGAGCTCGTCGCCGACCTGGATGTCGCGCTCGCAGGGCGCCAGCGATTCCTCGGCACTCGGCCCGCTCAGGCAACGGGCCACGAACGGGTCCTTGCCGGGGCGCTTGCCGACAACCAGCACCTCGTTCAAATAGCCTGATTTCTCGTTGAAACCGTACACCGTCGTGCCGCCAGGCCCCGCAATGCCGGGTTTGGTGATCAACGCGTTGTAGATCGGCGCGAAGCGGCCACTCATGTCACGCGACATCATCTGCTGTTCGAAGGACAGGAAGATGATGTTCTTGGCTGTCCCCGTGTGGTTGAAGTCGTCGCGCGCGGCCTCGCTGTAGCCGTCCATCTGGGGATAGCGCAGATAGAGGTCGAGCCGCGAGGCGATGCCGTCGCGCCGGGCCTGGGCGAAGCGGATGGCGTTGGCTGGCACGGCGAGGACATTGTTGCCGATCACCACCTGGTGGACCGTTGTGTCGTCGGTGTATCCGGCCATGGCGATCGAATGGCCGAACCATTTGCCGCCAAGGCTGATCGCTGCCGACAGCAGGGCCAGCGCCGCGAACCCGTAGAGCACCCGCTTCATCAGCCTGGAATCGACCACCGTGAATTCGGGGCCGTTGGCGAGCGCTGCCTGCTTCATCTCAGTCCCCGGATCTCCGGCCGCCGCCTGTCCGCCTCCCGTGTCCCTGGGCGGCACACATCGTACGGCATGGCTCTTGCAGCCTTCATGGAACGACTGTGCAATTTCATGGTAAATGGAAAGTTAAGATGGGACCGCTGGAACTCGCGCTCTTCGCTTTTGTCGTCGGTTTGACCGCCTGCGGGCTGGCTGGATCGGCCATGGAACTGGTTTCGGGCCGCAAGGTCGCCTTCACCGAACCCTTCGTGTCGCCGTCCCATATCTTGCGCTCGCTGCTCGCCACCGCGTGTGCCGGGCCCTTCATGCTGGTCAACGATGCCATCGATGCCCGGCGCGAGCGCCGCATTTCGATGATAGCGCCGATGTCCTGCGGCTGCACGGCGATTGCCTGGGCCTTGGCGCTGGGCGTGGTCGTGCTTGCCATTGCCTCATGGACGATCCGTCTCCTAGGGTTGCCAGCCTGAGACGATTCGGAGACCAAGACATGCCGCTTTATGCGATCGATGGAACGGAGCCCAGCTTCGTGGATGCCGAGACCAACTGGATCGCGCCCGATGCGACGCTGATCGGCGACGTGCGCGTCGGCCGCAACGCCGGCTTCTGGTTCGGTACCGTCATTCGCGGCGACAATGAGCCCATCGTCATCGGCGCCGACACCAATGTGCAGGAGCACACGGTGATGCACACCGATCCCGGCTTCCCGCTGACCATCGGGGAGGGCTGCACCATCGGCCACCGCGCCTTGCTGCATGGTTGCACGATTGGCGACAACAGCCTGATCGGTATGGGCGCCATCGTGCTGAACGGCGCGAAAATCGGCAGGAATTCGCTGGTCGGCGCCGGTGCACTGGTCACCGAAGGCAAGGAATTCCCGGACAATTCGCTGATCGTCGGCTCGCCAGCCAAGGCAATCAGGGTGCTGGACGACGCCGCAATTGCCAGACTGCGCGGCTCGGCCGCGCACTACGTTACCAACGGCAAGCGCTTCAAGGCTGGGTTGAAGAAGGCCTGAGGCCAGTTTGGCCTATATCTGTCGCCGACCGTCTTAATCGCGGCCCAACTCACCGTTGGAACCACGCCCGGTCATCGCATCGTGCAGCAATGAAGCACCTGCTTCAAAACCGGCAATCTGGGCCTCTTCCACGGCCGTCCTGTAGTCATCGATGCGGGTTTCGAGTGCCGGGTCGGCGCCCGCCGCCAAAAGCAGGCGGATCGCATCGACACTGCGGATTGCCACCGAATAGTGAAGCGGCGTCCAATCGTTCACACCCCGCATGTTGGGATCGGCTCCGCCGTCGATCAATATCCGCACGATGTCCAGCCTGTCGGCCCGGTCGGTGGACAGCGCCGCGATGATGGACGGAAACCCGCCGTGATCCTGATAGTTCGGATCCGAGCCAGCATCCAGCAAGGTCGAGATGAAACCGACGGGGCTCCAATAGATCGCATATTCCAGCGGATGCCCGAGGCCGAGTTCAAACGGCATGCGCTCGTCGAACCAGCGGGGCGAGTCACCCAGGGCTACGCCGAGGCCCTCGAGATCGCCGGCCTTGAAGGCATCATCGATGGCCTTGAACAGGCGATGGCGCTCGCATCGATCTTCCGGGATTTCCAACATCGCCGAGATCCAGAGGTGGCTTTTGATCGCTCATACTGCAGCGATCAGTTGCCATTTGAAAGCTGGATCGCGGACAAGGGAGCCTTGTCCGACGTTCGCAGCGGCCGCGAAACTTCCGACGGACCGCCTGAGCGCCATTTTAACAAATGATGGCATTCAGACGGATGCCATTTCCCGGCCACTATTCGCCTTCGGACGTGCCGTCGGTAGGCAGTAGGCGACAACACATTTCGCATCTTATGGCGGGTCTGATTGCAAAACTTGCAAGCAGCAACGACGTTCTCCTGCGTGTCTTTGCCGCCGTCCATCCGGGGCGTCAGATGTTCAGCGGTGCAGAGGAAACGGTCGAGCAATCCGCTAAAGTGATGATAACGCTCAGAAAACGGCGCCGGATCTCCGTCCCACATCGGAAAGTCGCAGTGGAAGCATAGCCTATTCTGCTTGTTGGCTTGCGCAATCTTGAGTTTTGCCAGCGTGTTTGATTTGCACATTTCGCACATCCTTTTGCTTCATCAACATGAAGCGGATGTGCAGCAACCGGTAAGCGATTGCCCCTTATTCGGAAGGGATAACCCTCGCACGAGACGACACCCTGTAGAGTGCCACTCCGCAGTATTTAGTGGTAGGTGCCAAGCGTAAGAATAGCGCCCATCAGGTCACCCACAACGGCTACCCAGACGAACTTTAGAACGTCTCCACATACTTATGCTATTTGGGAATTTGGTGAAGATCAAGTCGATCTTGGATGCCCCGGCGAATGGCGCGCCGTTGCCGGAGCGGTCTAGGAGTTACGGAAAATCCCATGGGTCGGGTAAAGCAAAAGTACAACCGACGTGAAGCCGAAATGCGTTTCGAGCGCGTTTATGAAGTCGTCGCGGGCGACCAGTGTATCTATTGCGGGATGCCGAATGATGGTAAATCTGACCATCAACCTCCAGTATATATCCTTCATCGGTTCGCGGACGGCGGATTGGTAACCAAGAAGGCGATACGGGAGAGGTTTGGTCAGTGCAAACTGGTCCCGTGCTGCACCATCTGCAACATGGGGCTTGGTGCATTTTACGGTTCCACCGACAACGAGCGAAGGCAGGAGATTGTAAATTGGCTTCTCGTGGATGACCGATACCCGGCCGACAAGATCGTTTTGGATATCGCGAACAAGTTGATTGAAGATCGCCTCCAAGGCAGGCGGGGGATTGAGATTTACGAGTTTCCCGGTGTTGGTCGTGTCATCTACATTAGCGCTTTGGTCGGTTTGATCGAAGGAGAGTTCGGCGGCCTCGACGAATTTCCAGATTGGCTAACGGTTACGCAATCAGAACTAGCTGATTGGCTTCGGGGAGCGCCAAAAAGAAAGTCAAAGTATTTTCTAGATATGGCAAATCTGGAGAGTTATGAACTGGTGCCCGACGCCCGAGATGATCCTCGCGGCCAGCTTAAAGATAATAGCCTCTAGGACTGGGATGTACTGGCCGGACGTGCATAAAATTCTCCGTCGTCAGGAATATTTTTCTTAGATGACCAATGCAGATCAGCGTGGATTTCAGAGTTCGGGTTCATTTCGATTTGCATTCTAGGGAGAGGCCGTAGTAATGATGGCCTGGTGCTCTTCGATCAATTTCTTGAACTCCTCAAAAGTTTTACAGCATAGCCTGCACTGATCCGACATCAACTGCACAATTGTGTTCATGGGCAATGGTGGTGTCGCGCCAAAGACATAGCTCACCAGTCCGGTCTTTGGCTCTAGCTTACGAGTGACCATCCCTGTGATCCCGAGAACAAGACCGGGGGGAATCTGATGGTTGTACCTATGTCGATAGTCTCTCGTTGCTTGCCGGTAGCCCTTGTCGAATATGCCTTCCATTGCCTGTTTAAAGCCGGCGTAGCTCTGCCATCCGACCCCTAACTGATCCAGATGAGCCGATTTGATGCCCCTGTCAGGCGGCAGCTGATCGACCCATTTTTTCCCGTGCTTCAGTTGGTTTACTTGATGACAGAGATGAACCGCCGCGAAAAGGAAACGTGCACGAATTGCGTACGGCATCCCTAACGCGAGAGAAGCAATGGGGCGCACGAACTCCACCAGTACGTCAAACCTTCTTTGTTCATTAAGCGGCTTCATCACCTCATCCCATGCCGCAAGGTCATGCGTGTAATTGATCAGAGCATTGATCTCATTCGCGATTTCGGTAGAGAACTCCCGAAGCATGGTTCCATATGCCATCAACGACATATCCATTCGCGACGGCAGCCTGTACCATCCAAAGTCGGTGTAATTCGCGCTAAGTGGCACTGTTTTCAGCGCCCTGCGGTACTGCGCATACATGCGAACTGACATCCCTGCGGCCCTTCTCCTTCCAGGCGCTAGCTGAGCATCAGCTTTAGCGCGTCTCCTGGCTTATCTCGTGTTGTTGGTTGACGAAGTGGGACGGATGCTTATCGCAAATGTCTCGCGTCCTTATTTATTGGTGAACTAAACGCTTTGTGATTAAAGGGGCAGCCGGATGGCCTAAAACGAGAACGCGCAGCCCGTAGCGCCGCACGGTGCCCCGGTGCTGGAGGTGTTTTCGATCAGCCACGTCTTTCATCCTGTTTGTGTAGCAGAGGTGAGCCGCAAACAGAAATCTAAGCTGTTGAAATCGTAGATTTCAATCGGGATTTCAAAGGGTTGTCCCAGAAATGGCGGAGCCGGCCCGGGGACGGTGCCGGCTCCTTTCACCCGGTCGTTGGGGACGGGGAGGGTGGGGACTCGACCGGGTTTCTCCTTAAGCGGTCACATTCATGCGACGCGCTTGACCTCTGATTTAGCGGACGCTGGCGACAGCGTCGGAGCGGCCGTCGTTGATCGTCACCCAAACGCCGGAATTCTGATCTGACTGGCGCTTGAGATAGGTGTACTCGGTGTCCGTCCAGGACAGGACCTTGGTTTCCAGATTGTCGAGGATGAATTCGCCCAGGCTGGTGCGCACGGTCAGCACCGCGTGACCGTCGCCATTCGGCTGGCGCGCGACGGTCATCAGCAGATTGCCGGCGGGCACGCCCGCATCCATCAATTCACGGCGCTTTTCCAGCGCGTAATCCTCGCAATCGCCATAGCCATTATCGGGATAGGCCCAGTATTCCTCGACACCGTAGTTTTCCATGTCGGTGCGCGGCTTGACGCGGGTGTTGACCGAATTGTTGATGTTGACGATCGTCGCCCACAGTTTGCGGGTCAGTTCGACCGGCGGGCCCTTGGGGGTCTTTTCGCTGCATTCGCCGGCTATGCGCTGGCAGAATTCATAATGGCCAACAGGCTGCGTGGTACGTCCGCCCGTGTGCATATAGGCCGGTCCCGCGGCATATGCTGATCCCCAAGCGGAAAGCTGCATCGCCATTGCCACCAGCAACAGCTTGCCCCTCGTTTTCTTCATTGCTGCAGTCTCCCCGTTCGAGGAAGACATTGCCACGTGTGGATTTATTTGAGGCAAAAGCGCGAAGTAGATATTGAGTAAAACTCCAGTAGAATAAACATAAAATTTGAATCATTTGAGTATTAAATTATTTGGAGTTTTCCGAAGCTGGCCCTCCAGGCTCGATGTCATGCAGGCCTGGCAGGCAACGGCCTCGAGCTTGGCTGGAGCATCTCGATCAGCGATGTCTTGAACGCAAAAACCGGCCGCAAAGGGCCGGTTTCATGAAAGCGTTGCTGCCTTGTCAGGCGCGCGGCGTGTTGAATTCGGAATCGAGCGTTTCGGGGCGCTGGATGACGGCGAATTCAATGGCGACGCCATCCTCGAAATGGCGGACGATCTGCCCGCGCATGGTGCCGAGCATGACCTGGATGCCGATCGCCGGCTTGACGTCGATCTCGACCGCGGCGCCGGAAAGTGACAGGTCGATGATACGGCACTGGTACTGGCGGCCGTCGGTGAGCTGCAGCACGCTGGTCGGATTGCGCGGCGCGACGCGCTCGTGGCGACGGTCTTCCGGCAGGTCGAGCTCATGCTTGTTGGCAAGCCAGGTCAATTGCGCGGCAAGCTTGTCCTTCTTGCGATCCGACGCGATGACGGTCATCGCGAAACCGTCTTGCAAGGTGCGCGTAACGACGCCTTCGATGCGGCCGATATGATCGATGTAGGCGATGACTTTTTCGCCCGGCATGCCGATGCGGTCGGTGCGAAACGCGACATTGCCCGGTGACATGTCGATGACCTGGCAAGGGTGCTCGGTGCGGTCTTCCAGCATGAAGCGCCCGTAAATCTTGACCCGGACGCGCTGAAAGTTGCGCCTTTCAGCTTGGGACGGCGCATAGTCGATCGCCGCTGACCTCATGACTGCCTACACCCCGTTTGGCGTCCCACGCGTCGATGCGAGGAACTTCATCCGAGAAGTACAGCAAAGCGGGTTAACAAAGGGGAAAAACGGGCGCTTTTAGCGTTTTCCTTTTTATGCATGTCGCTGTTCCAAAACCGCTCCGCATTTTTTGGCGACATGCATCGAGCCGCGATACCGCGGACTATTCCTCGCGCCCGCCATCGAAGACGACAAGATGACGGATGCGGCGCGCCCGGCCGAGCGCCGAGATCGTCTCGGGTATCCCGAGGTCATCGGGAACGAGCGAGGGAACATCGATCGCCGGACGGTTGCTCAGCAGTTCTTTCTCCGGGTCGATGACGCGGATCGAATCGATCAGCGCGTCGGTGATCGGGTCGGCGCCCAGCCAGAAGGGCTTCTCCACGGCGCTGACGACGCCGAGGCAGCGCGGATTTTCGATGCCGCCGTCAAGCGGCAAGGCGAGCAGTTCGAACTTGTTGGAGCGCCCGTTGCGGCTGAAGCCCTCATAGGTGATGAGCACGACCGACTTCTGGTCGAAGACGCCATGGATCAGCCGCGAGACGAGCCGCTGATCCTTCTCACGCCACAGCGACGGAAAGGAAAACCCCTTGAGCTCACGGCCATAGCAGGCGCAAAGCCTGGTGCCGGCGAGCCGGAACACGGCTTGCCCGCGCGTGTCCCGTTCCAGGATAAAGGTGTCGGCCAGCAGCGACTTGATGTCGGCCGGCTCGACCTCCGAACGCTTCGGGGCAGGGCGTCCGTCACGCAGGCGATTCCAATAGTGGAACAGCGTGATCGATCCATTCTGGTTCATGCTATGCTGCTCCGCGCAATCTGTCGTCTGATGTCCCATCGGTGAACAGAAGGGCGCCCTCCGATGACCTACATGCGTTGCGGAGCAGGAAGCGTGCCAGCGTCGTTAACACTTGTTCACGGGTCGGGGCCGTTAAGGTTAACAAGTGGTTTACGTTGCATCGAAGCGAGCCCCGTGACACACAAAAACCACTCCAGAAGCGGTCGTTTCGCAACGATCGGCAGCACTTCAGTCAAGAGTTTTAGGGGAGCGTGGGGCTCGACCGGCCGTTCAAGGGAAACCTTGAACGGCTTCTTTTTTGATTCGCGCCGCGGCGATTCGCGGTTTGCGGTTCGGTCCGCGGTGATCTAGATGCTCGGACCCCGATCCCACAGTGAGTGCAATTTCAAATGAGTGAACCGGTAACTCCCCCGGAAGACGACCTGGTCGAGGGTTCGCCTGAGCCCCGGCGCGAGCCGGTGTTCAACCTGCCGCCAGTGGTGCTGGCGGTGATCGGCATCTGCGTCGCCGTCTATCTGCTGCAGCAATATGTGCTGGACGACGCACAGCAGATGACATTGCTGTACGACGGGGCCTTCATTCCTGTTCTCTACACCGGGCAATACGGCTTCGACTGGTTCCTGTTTTCCCGGCCGTTCACCTATGCCTTCATGCATGGCGGTTTTGCCCATATCGCCATCAACATGGTCTGGCTCGCGGCCTTTGGCTCGCCGTTGGCAAATCGTCTGGGCACGCTCTGGTTCGCGCTGTTCTTTGCCGTAACCGGGCTGGCTTCGGTCGCGCTTTTCTGGGCTATGCATCCTTATGGAGACGCGCCGCTGGTCGGTGCCTCGGGAGCCATATCGGGCATGATGGGAGCCGCGGCGCGTTTCGGTTTCCGCACCGACCGTTCGGCTGCCTTCGCCGGCCCGGTGCTGCCGATCGCATTCGTGTTGCGCTTGCGCGGTGTCGTGATCTTCCTCGCCGTGTGGATGATCATCAACCTTGCCACCGGTCTTCTCGGCCTTGCCCCGGGAGTAGACGGCCAGATCGCCTGGGAGGCCCATATTGGCGGCTTCGTCGCCGGCTTCTTCGGGCTGCGCTGGTTCGACCGGCGATGGCAGGCGCCCGAATGGGAGACGACCGACCACCGCACTTGAAATGCAACCGATCACGGCGCACGATGTTCAATCTTATGTGAAAGCCGGTCAGGCAGGAACCGGCAGGCAAAAAGCAGAGGAGGACGCCATGACGGTGAAGGCAATTCTCGAGAAGAAAGGCCACGACGTGTTGACGCTCGGGCCGAACGAAAAGCTTAGCGAAGCCATCCGCATCCTGGCAGAACACAAGATCGGCGCACTGGTCATCACCAATGGCGATCACAAGATCGTCGGCATTCTTTCCGAGCGCGACATTGTGCGGGTTCTGGCCAAGGAAGGCGGTGCCGCGCTCGATATCGCCGTGCGTTCGGCGATGACGCCGAAGGTGAAGATCTGCAACGAAAACCACACCGTCAACGAGGTGATGGAAATCATGACCCGAGGCCGTTTCCGCCATCTGCCGGTGGAAAAGGACGGCACGCTCGATGGCATCGTGTCCATCGGCGACGTGGTCAAGCGCCGCATAGAGGATGTCGAGCGCGAGGCCGAAGAGATCAGGGCCTATATCGCCACCGCCTGAGCGCCGACAAGGAACCGCCGGCCGGAGACCCAACCGGCGGAGCCATGGTCTACCTGTTGTCGACGCTGTGGCAGTTATAAGTTGGCGCATGACCCCGAAAATCGATTCCGATTTTCGGGGTCATGCGCTGCGCGAAATATCCATGTGAGAGTTTTCCCGGAAAACAGAAAATGCCGCCGCCGCGAAGCTTCACGGCACGGGGTTACAGGTTTTCTGCCCTGCCTCGCCAGGAGGTCAGGGCTTTACCGGGACTGAGCGTGAGTGGACATCCACTCTCCATTGGAATGGGCGTCCTATAGGCGAAAGCGGCTGAAAACGCCAGCTTGCGGCTTTGCGCTTGTCTCATTGAACGGTTTGCACTAGCGAAGTTGCACACCAAAATATGCGTAAACGCATAATCCGTAGTTCCAATACGCAGGCCACAATGTCCCTCATCGACACCCGCACGCCCGACGCCAAGCGCCTTGTTTCCGGCGCCACCGGCGACTGGGAGATCATCATCGGCCTCGAGGTCCACGCGCAGGTCACCTCGGAAGCAAAGCTGTTTTCCGGCGCTTCGACAGCCTTTGGGGCGGCACCCAACGCCAATGTCAGCCTGGTCGACGCGGCGATGCCGGGCATGCTGCCCGTCATCAACGAGGAATGCGTCAAGCAGGCGATCCGCACCGGCCTTGGGCTGAAGGCGCAGATAAACCACAAGTCGGTCTTCGACCGGAAAAACTACTTTTATCCCGATCTGCCGCAGGGCTACCAGATCTCGCAGTTCAAGCAGCCTATCGTCGGCGAGGGCACGGTGATCGTCTCGGTCGGTCCCGACCGCCAGGGCGAATTCGAGGACATCGAGGTCGGCATCGAGCGGCTGCATCTGGAGCAGGATGCCGGCAAGTCGATGCACGACCAGCATCCGACCATGTCCTATGTCGACCTCAACCGCTCCGGCGTGGCGCTGATGGAGATCGTCTCCAAGCCGGACATGCGCTCGGCCGACGAAGCCAAGGCCTATGTCACCAAGCTGCGCACGATCGTGCGCTACCTCGGCACCTGCGACGGCAACATGGACGAAGGCTCGATGCGTGCCGACGTCAACGTCTCGGTGCGCAAGCCGGGCGGTGAGTTCGGCACGCGCTGCGAGATCAAGAACGTCAACTCGATCCGCTTCATCGGCCAGGCCATCGATTATGAGGCGCGCCGGCAGATCGCCATCCTTGAGAATGGCGGCAAGATCGACCAGGAAACGCGGCTGTTCGACGCCGTCAAGGGCGAGACGCGCTCGATGCGCTCGAAGGAAGAGGCGCACGACTACCGCTACTTCCCCGATCCGGATCTTCTGCCGCTGGAATTCGACCAGGCCTATGTCGACGCGCTTGCGAAGGAATTGCCGGAACTGCCCGACGACAAGAAGGCGCGGCTGATCTCGTCGCTCGGCCTGTCGACCTATGACGCCTCGATCCTGGTGTCGGAAAAGCCGATCGCCGACTATTTCGAGAAGGTCGCCGCCGGCCGCGACGGCAAGCTCGCCGCCAACTGGGTCATCAACGATCTGCTCGGCCAATTGAACAAGGCCGGCAAGGACATTGAAAACGCTCCGGTTTCGCCCGATCAGCTCGGCGCCGTCATCGATCTGATCAAGGACGGCACCATCTCCGGGAAGATCGCCAAGGACCTGTTCGAGATCGTCTGGAACGAGGGCGGCGATCCGCGCCAGCTGGTCGAAAGCCGTGGCATGAAGCAGGTCACCGACACCGGCGCAATCGAGAAGGCGGTCGACGAGGTGATCGCCGCCAACCCGGACAAGGTCGAACAGGCGCGCGCCAAGCCGAGCATGGCAGGCTGGTTCGTTGGCCAGGTGATGAAGGCGACCGGCGGCAAGGCCAATCCGCAAGCGGTCAACGACCTCGTGAAGGCCAAGCTGGGCATCGAGTAGGGCCGTGTTCATCCGCACCGCCGGGGAGCGCGACCTTGCCGCAGTGCGGACGCTGCTGGTCGAGACCTGGCATGCGACCTACGATGCCCTTTATGGCGCTGCCAAGGTGACCGAGATCACCGATGAATGGCACTCGATTGCCTCGCTCCGTTCGCGGCTGACACGGCCGAATTCGGAATTCCTGGTGGCCGATGACGGCAAGCGGATCGGCGGCATGGCTTTCGCCGCTGCCACCGCCGATGCGAAGGTCATCCTGTTGAACCAGCTCTACGTCCATCCGGACTGCCAAAGGCGAGGGATCGGGCAAGCACTGCTCGACGAGGTCGAGGCCAGTATCCCGGAAGCGCGAACGCTGCGCGTCGAGGTCGAGGAGGCCAATGCCGGCGCCATCGCCTTCTATCGATCGAAGGGGTTTTTTCCCGCCGGCACCGCTGCGGAACCTCACGACAGCTCAAGGCCGATGACGCTGAGTTTCGAGAAGCCGCTCGGATAGGCTGCCGCCGGGCTTCGGCGCCAACATGAATTTCATCGTCAACCGATTCACCGGACCGGGCCGCATCCAGTCGATGTATCTGCATATGCCAACCGAGGAATAGTTCGAGGCATGTCGGCAGCGATCCGGCCATGCGTCATCCCGGCATTTGCCGTGCCGGCTCACGACGGATATGCAGGGACATGACCAAACTGTCCCGCACTGTAGCGTTGGCGCTGCTCGCCATCATTATTTTCGCAACCTTGTCGCCGATCCAGATGCGGCCGCACATGGCCGAAGCGAACATTGAGCGCGCCCTGGCCTATGTCCTGTTGGGCTTCGCCTTGGCGCTCGGCTTCCCCAACCGTCTGTATCAAGCAGTGATCTTTGTAGCTGCGACCGCCGGCATGTTGGAACTGCTTCAGATCATCGATCCCGGTCGCCACGCGCAGCTTTCCGATGCGTTCGTGAAAGCCTGCGCAGGCATTGTCGGGATCCTCGTGGGGCAATTGTTCGTCAGGAGCAGCGGACGAATGGGGGAGCGGTAGGCGCGGGCAGAAAACCGCCGCGCCGACGGGGCAGGCTTCGCCTCGAGCTTGGCTACGCAGAGGAAACGTCCACATTGTCGATCAGCCTGGTCTTGCCGAGCCACGCGGCCGCGAGCAGGCGGCCTTCACGGTCTCGACGCCATGGCGCGAGCGTCAGGCTTTCGCGTGCCTCGACATAGTCGACTTTTTGGAAGCCGGCGGCGATGAGGGCGCGGCTGGCCTCTTCGGTTGAGTTGCTCTGGTCGGCGCCCGCCGCCAGGGCCACTGCCGTGTCGCGCAATATCACGTTGAGCTGGCGGGCGATCTTCAGTTCGGTCTCGTCGAGATAGGCATTGCGTGACGACATGGCGAGACCATGCGCATCGCGGATCGTCGGTGCGCCGATGATTTCGACGGGCAGGTCGAGGTCGCGGCAGAGCTGCCTGACGACGCAAAGCTGCTGGTAGTCCTTCTCGCCGAAGATTGCGCAGTCGGGCGTTGCCTGCAGCAAGAGCTTTGCCACCACGGTGGCGACGCCATCGAAAAAGGTCGGCCGAAAGTCCGATTCGAGCCCGGCGGAGGGGCCGCCGACCGAGATTTTCGTGGCGAAACCGGCGGGGTACATCTCGCCAACCGTCGGTGTGAAGGCAAGGTCGGCCTTTGCCGATCCCAGCCGGTCGAGGTCGCTGGCGAGCTGACGCGGGTATTTGTCGAGGTCTTCGGTCGGCGCGAACTGTGTCGGGTTGACGAAGATCGACACGACGCAGCGATCGGCTTTTTCGAGCGCGATTCTGACCAGCGAGACGTGCCCGTCATGCAAAGCGCCCATGGTCGGCACCATGGCGACACGAAGGCCGTCGCGCCGCCAGTCACGGATTTGCGCGCGAAGTGCGGCAACGCTGTCGACGACAACGGGAAGGCTCATGCATCATTCCTGCTGTCTGTCGCCGAAAAGACATGGCCAGGGCCGGGAAATGCCCTGCTTCGCACCTCCGCTGCGTAGCTTTCGGCGGCATGCGAGATCACGCTGCGCAGATCGGCGTATTCCTTGACGAATTTCGGCACCCGGTCGACGGTGAGCCCGACCATGTCGTCGATGACCAGGATCTGGCCGTCGCAGTCGCCGCTGGCGCCGATGCCGATGGTTGGAATGGCGATGCGGCGGGTTATGTCGGCGGCGACGGTCTCGACCGTGCCCTCGATGACCACCGAGAATGCGCCGGCGCCTTCGACGGCAAGCGCATCGCGAAGCAATGCCGCAACAGCCTCCTCGGTGCGGCCTTTGATCTTGTAGCCGCCGTCCTTTTCGACCGATTGCGGCTGCAGGCCGATATGTCCCATGACCGGAATGCCGGCGGCGACGATGGCCGCGATTTGTCCGACCATGCCGACGCCGCCTTCGAGTTTCACCGCCTGGCAGCCGGTTTCGTCGGCAACGCGTCGCGCCGAAGCGACGGCTTGCGCCGTCGAATCCTCATAGGTGCCGGCCGGCAGGTCGACGACGACGCAGGCCCTGGCCGAGCCGCGCATCACCGCTTGCCCGTGCGCTATCATCATCTCCAGCGAGGCTCCCAGCGTCGTCTTATGGCCGTGCAGCACCATGGCGACGCTGTCGCCGACCAGAAGCAGGTCGACATGCTCGTCGAGCAAACGGGCCACGGGGTAGGTATAGGCGGTCAGGCAGACGATAGGCGTGCCACCCTTGCGGCGGCGAATCAGCTCGGTGCTGATGCGGATGTCGGTGGTCGGCAATTTCGTGGCCAATCGTCACCTCCTTCGGCCTGCTGCCGGGTTGGATACCCGCACGGCGCGCGCAGAGCTTTAGAAAGACCGCAAAGGCTTGGCAAGCGCGCATCCCGCGACGGAGAGGATCAGGGGCTGGTGCCGGGTTTCCGGCAAGCCATTTGCAAGCACCCCGTGGCAAAAGCCTTGCCTTCGGCAAGGCCTGACGCCATAAGCAGGAAACGGGCGCTGCCGGCGCGAGGGTTCTGAAGATGAAGACTTTCCTGACGCAGTTTTTCACCTGGTGGAACAGCCAGACGCTGGGAACGCGGCTGCACACCTGGCGGTATGGCAAGAAGGTCGGTCAGGACGAAACGGGCAATGTCTACTACGAGGGCGGCATCGATTCGGAAGGCCGCACACGCCGCTGGGTCATCTACCGCAACTATTCGGAAGCGTCCGCCATACCGCCTGGTTGGCACGGCTGGATCCATCATCGGGTCGACGTCGCACCGGCGAGCGAGGACTACAAGCCGCGCGACTGGCAGAAGCCGCATCAGCCCAACCTGACCGGCAGCCCGGCGGCCTATCGCCCGAAGGGCTCGGTGCTGACCAATCAGCATCGTCCGCAGGTCACCGGCGACTACGACGCCTGGACGCCCGGGTCGTAGCGACAGGGTGCAGGCCGGTCCTTTATCGCCACAATTGGTGTTTAGCTGCTTGCTGATCAGAAAACGGCGACTAGCCTTGGCGATCGACAGAATCACCCGGGCGCGAACCACCGGTATCTTTGCATGAGCTTTTTCAATCCAATATCAACGGCCAGTCTGACGCTAGCCGCCGGTCTTGCTGTCAGCACCGCGGCGTTTGCCGCTTCGCCTGAACCCGCCGCACCCGCGCCGGCACCGTCCACGGCATCGGAGCGGGTCACCAATCCCGTCGCCGAGTTTGCCGGTATCGACAAGATCACCGGCCGTATCATCAGCTTCGATGTCTATATCGATGAGACGGTGCAGTTCGGTGCTTTGCAGGTGACGCCGCGCGTCTGCTATTCGCGGCCGCAGACCGAAGAACCGAAGACAGATTCCTTCGTCGAGGTCGACGAGATCACACTCGACCGCAAGATCCGCCGCATCTTCACCGGCTGGATGTTCGCCGAAAGCCCCGGCCTCAACGCTGTCGAGCATGCCGTCTATGACGTCTGGCTGAAGGAATGCAAGCAGAAGTCGGATGTACCGGCGCCTGACGGCGCCAAAGCTGACTCAACCAAACCCGACGCTCCCAAGCCGGCCGCGGCCAAACCGAAGCCCGCGGCCACTCCGGACGTGACAGAGCCTGATGTGACTGAGCCTGATGTGACTGAGCCGGACGCTTCGGATCCCGATTCGACCGACGCCAACTGATCCTCCGGAACCCTCCCGGTCACCAAGCGTTGGGCCACGGAAGACCGCGCATCCATGCGTAAGGAGGATCTTCCGATGTCAGACAGCAAGCGCATCACGGCCAGTGAGGCAGAATTGCTTGAACTCGAAAAGGGGTTCTGGACGGGCGACGCGGCCTATTACGCCGCCAATGCCGACACGGAATGCCTGGTGGCATTTCCGCGGATGGCCAAGGCGATGGATAATGCCGATCTCGCCAAGACAGCAACCAAACCCAACCGCTGGCGGGATCTGAAGATCGACCTCAAGGGTATTATCGAGCCGGGCAGCGACATCGTCATGCTGACCTACGAAGCGCATGCCACGCGCGAGAACGGCGAACCCTACGCGGCCCTGGTCAGCACCGGTTACGTCCATCGCGTCAATGGCTGGAAGATGATGTTCCACGCGCAGACGCCGTTGGAAGCCGTGGCCGAGACTAATCGTCAGGGGTAGAATATGGCATCGCCCTTGAGTGCGTCGGCCAGCATTTTCTCGTATTTGCCGCGCGGCACGTCGACCGCGCCGAAGCGCTTGAGGTGCTCGGTTGTGAACTGCGTATCAAGCAGTGCGAAGCGCCGCACCTTCAAGCGCTCGACGAGGTAATAAAGGCAGATCTTGGAAGCGTCGGTCTCCCTGGCGAACATGCTCTCGCCAAAGAACACCCGGCCGAGCGACACACCATAGAGGCCGCCGACCAGCCGGTCCTCGCGCCACGCCTCGACCGAATGACAATGCCCTATCCGATGCAGTTCGACATAGGCTTCGCGGATCGGCGCATTGATCCAGGTCGACCGGCGCTCGACGCGCTTCTCGGCGCAACCGTCGATCGTCGCTTCGAAGTCGAAATCGAAACGGATGTCGAAAGGGCTCTTCTTGATCGTTTTCCTGAGGCTTTTCGGCGTGTGGAAATCGTCGAGAGGTATGATGCCACGTGTCTCCGGCCGTACCCAGAACACTTCTGGGTCGCCGGCACTTTCGGCCATAGGGAAGACGCCCGAAGCATAGGCCTTGAGCAGAAGGTCGGTGGGAATGCGATAGCCGGGCGCGTAGGGACGGGTCATCGCGTCTCCGCGTTACTCTTCCTGGGCCAGATATTTTTCCAGCCAATGGATATCATAATCGCCATTGGCGATGTCGGCATTGCCGACGAGATCGCGAAACAGCGGCAACGTCGTCTTGATACCGTCGACGACGAATTCGTCCAGGGCGCGGCGCAGCCGCATCATGCACTCGACGCGGTTGCGCCCATGCACGATCAGCTTGCCGATCAGGCTGTCGTAATAGGGCGGGATCTTGTAGCCGGAATAGACACCGGAATCGACGCGGATGCCCAGGCCGCCTGGCGTGTGGAAGTGGGTGATCGTGCCGGGCGAGGGCGTGAAGGTGCGCGGGTCCTCGGCGTTGATGCGGCATTCGATGGCGTGGCCGTTGAACTTGATGTCCTCCTGCTTCACCGAGAGGCCGCCGCCGGAGGCGACGCGGATCTGCTCGTGCACGAGATCGATGCCGGTGATCGCTTCCGTCACCGGATGCTCGACCTGCAGGCGCGTGTTCATCTCGATGAAATAGAACTCGCCATTCTCGTAGAGGAATTCGATGGTGCCGGCGCCGGAATAGCCGAGATCGGCGATGGCCTTGGCGCAGATGCCGCCAATACGGGCGCGCTCTTCGGCATTGAGGGCCGGCGAGGGGGCTTCTTCCCAGACCTTCTGGTGGCGACGCTGCAAGGAACAGTCGCGCTCGCCGAAATGGACGCCGCGACCAAAGCCGTCGCCAAACACCTGCACTTCGATGTGGCGCGGCTTTTCCAGGTACTTTTCGATGTAGACGGCATCGTCGCCGAAGGCCGCACCAGCTTCGCTGCTCGCTGTCTGCAAGGCGACCTCAAGGTCGGCTTCGGTAAGGGCGACCTTCATTCCGCGCCCGCCACCGCCCGCGGATGCCTTGATGATCACGGGATAGCCGATCTCGGCGGCAATGCGCCTGGCTTCCTTTTGATCGGTAACAGCGCCGTCCGAACCGGGCACCACCGGAATGCCGAGGCGCTTTGCCGTGCGCTTGGCCTCGATCTTGTCGCCCATGATACGGATATGGTCGCCGGTCGGGCCGATGAAGGTGATGTTGTGCGCGGCCAGGATGTCGGCGAACTTGGCGTTCTCAGATAGGAAGCCGTAACCCGGATGCACGGCGTCGGCACCAGTGATTTCGCAAGCCGCTACGATCTGATGGATGTTGAGATAGCTGTCGCGCGATGGCGGCGGGCCAATGCAGACGCTCTCGTCGGCGAGCCGCACATGCATGGCGTCGGCATCGGCGGTCGAATGCACCACCACCGTCTGGATGCCGAGTTCCTTGCAGGCGCGCAGGACCCGAAGGGCGATTTCGCCGCGATTGGCGATGAGGATCTTCTGGAACATCAGGTCCGCTCTACTCGATCACGACGAGCGGCATACCGTATTCGACCGGCGTCGCATCCTCGAAAAGGATCGCCGTCACCGTGCCGGCGCGCGGCGAGGGGATCTGGTTCATCGTCTTCATCGCCTCGATGATCAGCAGCGTCTGGCCTTCCTTGACCTTCTGGCCGATTTCGATGAACGCCTTGGCATCGGGCGACGGTGCCAGATAGGCGGTGCCGACCATGGGCGAGGTGACCGCGTTCTTCGACACGTCGGCCACCACCGGGGCGGCGGCCATAGCGGCCGGCTGAGCTGTTGCCGGCGCATAGGCCGGCTGCGGTGCCGCGATCGCGTGAACGGCGGGCGCCTGGCGTGAGACGCGCACCTTCAGGTCGCCCAGTTCGACCTCGATCTCGGTGAGATTGGTGTCATTCAGTATGCCCGCCAGATCACGGATCAGCTGCTGGTCAACACCGGTCTTCTTTATCGACATTTTCGAGCCTTCTGTTTGTTGGCCGGTCATAGGCGTGCGGCCAGCGCCTGCAGCGCCAGCGTATAGCCGAGCGGCCCAAAGCCACAAATCATGCCGACGGCGACCGGCGCGACCATGGAGACGTGGCGGAATGGTTCCCGCGCATGGATGTTGGAAAGATGGACTTCGGCCACCGGCAACGGCGCGACAGCGCGGATGGCGTCGTGGATGGCGATCGAGGTGTGGCTGTAGGCGCCAGGATTGATGACGATGCCGACAGCCTTGTCGCCGGCTTCCTGAATCCAGTCGACAAGGTCGCCCTCGTGGTTGGACTGGCGGAAATCGATTTCGAGTCCAAGGGCCGTGCCGGCCTGCTTGCAGTCGTCGGCGATGTCGGCAAGCGTCTTGCCGCCATAGATGCCCGGCTCGCGCTTTCCGAGCGCGTTGAGATTGGGACCGTTCAAGACGAAAACCGTTTTCAAAAAAGCCGACCTTTTCCGGCGCTGACATCAAGTCGACGCGCTGGGCCCTCTATAATGGGCATACCCGCCCGCGGAAAGAGCGCAAGTGCGTTCTTTCACTGTCCACAACAGGCGGAAATGTGCCCGTGAGAAATAGGCGCGCGGGCAAGATCAGAGTGCGGCTTTCGCCGCCTCGATCTTTTCGGCCAGCACTTCCTGCCCAAGCGCCCCGAATACCACCTCGTTGCCGACGACATAGGACGGCGTTCCGGTGATCGCCAGCTTGTTGGCAAGATCGTAGGTCTTGGAAAAGGCCTCGGTGATTTTTGGGTCCTTCATTTTCTCGCGCAGCGTTGCTTCGTCGGCACCGAGCGACAGCGCGACCTTGATGGCGGCCGCCTCGGTGGCACGTCCCTGGCCGCCGAGCAGCGCATTGTGGAATTCGCCGTATTTTTCCGGGTGCATCAGGTGAAAGGCCATCGAGACGACGCTCGCCTTCTGCGAATCCGGTCCGAGGATCGGGAATTCCTTGAGCACGAAGCGCAGGTCCGGATCGGTCTTGGTCAGTGCCCTCATGTCTTCGATTGCGCGTTTGCAGAAGCCGCAATTGTAATCGTAGAACTCAACGATGGTGACCTTGCCGTTCGGATTGCCGACGACGCCATCGAAGGCGGAGTTGAATATCTGGTCCTTGGCGTTCTTGATCACGCCGAGATGAGCGATGCGCTGCTCTTCCTTCTGCTTGGCCTCGAGCGCGTCCTGGACCTCCAGAAGGACTTCCGGGTTCTTGAGCAGATAGTCGCGGATGATGCCTTCCACCTCGCCGCGGTCGATCTTGGTGTCGGCCGCTGCCGTCTCGACGGGCTGCGTCGTACCGGCCTTGGCAATCTGCGGGTTTCCGGCCACGAATCCGAAAGCCAGCATGGCCAACGCGACCGCAACCCCCGTGGTGCCCAGCAGCAGTGCCTTTTTCATCGTTCCGTTCCTTCTACCTGTTTCCGGTCTGGCTATGTCGTGGCGCGCGGCCGGAAGGTTCACTTGATCTTGGTTGATGGCCTGTAGTTTATGATATCCTGGGCGCGAAGCCAGCGCGGCTCGCCGCGCTTCATCTCTTGCTGCGCCCGCATGGCGAAAATCTTCGCATCCTTGTAGTTACCGGAATAGAAATGGCCTTCGGCGGTGGCGAGTTCGGCGCCCGGTATATCACCCAGCTCGCCATAGGCTTGCGCCAGATAGCGGTACCCGGCCGAATTTTCCTTGTCGCGCTCGAGGCCATTGTTGATCTGCACCACGGCCTTTTTCAGCGAGTCGGGCGTGCCGACGGCCATCAGCGCCTGGCCAAGGGAGACAGGCAGCAATCCGGACCGCGCCGGATCGAGGCTGACCGCCTTCGCGTAGGCCTCGGCCGCATCCTTGGGCTTGTTCGCCTTCATCAGGATATCGCCGCGCAGTTCCTGGAAATAGGCGTTCTTCGGCTGCGCCTTGATCAATGCATTGGTCTTGGCGAGCGCGGCGGCGATGTTGCCGAACAGGTAGGTCGACTGGGCATCGCCATACCGTGCGGCCAGCGTTCCCTGCATCTTTCGCATCAGCCGCGACGCGGCGGCTTGGCCATCCATATAGACGGCGATCTTCACTCGCATCATGTCGTGACGCTGCTGCAGCGCGGGCGGGTCCAGTCTGTCGACATTGGGGCTCTGTTTCACCAGCACTTCGAGATTGGCGATGCGGTCCTGCGGCATCGGATGGCTGATCCGGTAGGGATCGACCTGGGCGCCCGAAAGCGACAGCGCCGTCTGGAAGCGTCGGAAGGTCTTGAGCATGCCCATGCCGGACTGGCCGGTGGCATTGAGATAGGTGATCGCCGAGCGGTCGGCCGTCATCTCCTCGGTGCGCTGATAAGCGAGGATGCTGCGCTGTGCCATCTCGCCGCCGCCGGCCGCCACGCCCATGCCGGCGCCGGCAAGGCCGCGGCTGTTGGTGGTCGCGCCGGCAACCATGGCGCCGGCGCCAAGCAATGTCGCGATGATGGCCATCGTCTTGGCGCGTTCGAGCTGGTCGCGCAGCTTCTGCTGGTGGCCGCCGGCGATGTGGCCGGCTTCATGGGCAATGACGCCGATGATCTCGTTCGGCGTCTCGGCCGTCATCAGTGCGCCGGTGTTGATGAACAGCCGGCGCCCGGTGACGAAGGCGTTGAAGCTCTGGTCGTTGACCAGCACGATGTCGATGCCGTCATTCGCCAGGCCCGCCGCCCTGAAGATCGGCCGCGCATAATCGCGCACCAGCGCCTCGATCTCGGCGTCGCGCACCACCGGCACGTTCTGGGCGAAAGCGCTGACCGAACTTGCCACTGCGACCGCGACGCCAAGGGAAAGCGTCGCGAAAACGCGCGCTGCCTGGGCAATCGTCGATCTAGGTCGGCTCAACATGATGGCTCCACTGGTAGACGAGCGGGCGAAAGATGAAAAGTCGGCGCGGGAAACTTCCTCAACTTGTGATCCTCACATCAATCGGGCATTTGTGCGGCGTATGCGTCAGCGGCTTGGGGCGCTTGATCGTCGGGAATAGGGATAAAATGGTCGTTTCGCTCTCACGCCGTGGCAATGTCGAGCCCTTCCATGCCATGGACATTCTGGCCGAGGCAAACCGGCTGAAGGCAGGAGGGGTGCCGGTCATTTCCATGGCCGTCGGCCAGCCCTCCGATCCCGCGCCGGTTCTGGTTCGCGCGGCCGCCGCCAAGGCCTTGCAGGACGGACGCATCGGCTACACCGACGCGCTGGGACTGGCAGGTTTGCGCAAGGCGATCGCCGAACATTACGCCGATCACTATGGGCTCGATATCGAGCCCGACCGGATCGCGGTGACCACCGGATCGTCGGCCGCTTTCAACCTCGCTTTTCTGGCGATGTTCGATCCAGGCGACCGCGTCGCCATCGCGGCACCCGGCTATCCTGCCTATCGCAACATCATGGCCGCGCTCGGCATCGAGGTGGTCGAGATCGAACTCGGCGACGCCGCCTACCTGCATGCCGGCCACCTGGAGACGGCGCATCGCGAGAAACCGCTGAAGGGCGTTCTGTTCGCCAGTCCAGCCAATCCAGCCGGCGCGGTCATACCGGCCGATGAGCTCGCGGCCTTGGTGAGGACGGCACAAGAACTCGGCATCGCCGTCATCTCCGACGAGATCTACCACCGGCTGGCCTATGCGGCCCCGGACACCACGGCGCTCGCTTATGGGGACAGCGTGACGGTGGTCAATTCCTTCTCCAAATACTACTGCATGACCGGCTGGCGCATCGGCTGGATGGTGCTGCCCGAAGAGCTGGTGCGGCCGGTCGAGCGCGTCGCCCAGAGCCTCTACATCTCGCCACCGGAACTGTCGCAGATCGCCGCGATCGAGGCGTTCAAGGCGACCGAGGAGCTGGAAGCGGTGAAAGCCCGTTACGCCTGGAACCGCGAGCTCCTGATGAAACGCCTGCCGGAACTCGGCTTTCCGCTGGCGGCACCGATGGACGGCGCCTTCTACGCCTTTTGCGATGTCACCCGGCATGCCAACGACAGCATGGCCTTTGCGCGAAAGATGCTGGCTGAAGCGCATGTCGCGGCAACGCCCGGGCGCGACTTCGACACCCAGGCGGGGCACCGGATGATGCGGTTTTCCTATGCCGGCAGCCACGATGACATGGTCGAGGCGATGACGCGCATCGAACGCTGGTTGAGGTAGCGCCATGCCGGAGCTCGAGCAGGCCCCCAAACTTGACCAGGCATTGGCCGAAGTCGCCGCTGAAATGGCCGAACGCACCGATCGCGGCGACGTCGCCACCTACATCCCGCAGCTGGGCAAGGTCGATCCGAAGAAGTTCGGCATCGCCGCCGTCACCAATGACGGCCGCGTGCTGATGGCGGGCGATGCCGAACAGGCCTTTTCGATCCAGAGCATCTCGAAAGTGTTCACCCTGACATTGGCGCTCGGCAATGTCGGCGACGCGCTGTGGCAGCGGGTCGGGCGCGAACCTTCGGGCAATCCGTTCAACTCGATCGTGCAGCTCGAGCATGAGAACGGCATTCCGCGCAATCCGTTCATCAATGCCGGCGCCATCGTCATTTCCGACATCCTGCTTGCCGGCCACGAGCCGCGCGAGGCGATCGGCGAAATCCTCCGCTTCGTCCAGTTCCTCGCCGATGACGAAACGATCGTCATCGACCGCGAGGTAGCCGCGTCCGAGCGGGCCACCGGCTACCGCAACTTCGCGCTTGCCAACTACATGAAATCCTTCGGCAATCTCCACCATGCGCCGGAGCTGGCGCTGGGCGTCTATTTCCATCACTGCGCCATCGCCATGAGTTGCCGGCAGCTGGCGCTCGCCGGCCGCTTCCTTGCCAATGGCGGCAAGAACCCGGCGACCGGGCATTCCGTGGTGTCGGCCGAGCGGGCGCGGCGCATCGGCGCCATGATGCTGACCTGCGGCCACTATGACGGCTCCGGCGATTTCGCCTTCCGCGTCGGCATCCCCGGCAAGAGCGGCGTCGGCGGCGGCATATTGGGTATCGTGCCAGGCGTGGCGTCGCTCGCCGTCTGGTCGCCGGGCCTCAATGCCAACGGCAATTCCAAGCTGGGGTCGATCGCGCTGGAAAAGCTGGCCAGGATGATGAACTGGTCGATCTTCGCGCCTTGATGCATGTCGCCCAAAAGTGCGCAGTGGTTTGGGACAACGACATGCGCGGCAGCGCCTAACCCGAACGACATATATCGTTCGATCAGTTCCGGGCCATTAACCATAATACTATCGAATAGAGAATGGACCCGTCCTCGCTGGAAGCGTCTCATGGTTCTTTGCGGCATCGGCCGTGCCTCTGCCTCTCACGTGCCCCTGCCTCTCAAAAAAGATGCGGCCTCTCAAAAAAGATGCGTCGCTTTTAGGCTTCTCAGTGGAGGAATAGATGAAAACGCTCCTTACGTTCGCGGCGGCTTTGGCACTCGCACTCGCAGCGTCCGCTCCCGCGTCTGCCGTGAAGAATGGATTTGACAGCGATACGTCAAGCACGTCCGGACAGGGAAATGGCGGAAAAACAAATGACAGCGCCAACCCGGATAACAGTGGCACGACGACAACGACCACCACGACTTCAGGACCACATGGTCAGGTGAAGCAAGGCGAGACCGACTGCAATAACTGCTCGACGACGACCACGTCGGACCTGCCGGGCAAGAACAGATAGGCCAACGAGGAACCAGGGGCGGGGAAACCCGCCCCTCTCTGTTTCAGATCGCAATCAGCGCTACGAAGCAACGTCACGATTAGGCGTCGCGTTTCTTATGGGAACCCGGCTTTAGCGGGTGCTCGACTTCCTTGGCTTCGATCAGCGCAACGATATCGGCAATCTCCCATAGCAACCTCCATGCTTCCGTTCAGCATATGGGAGGCCAGGCCGATATGTGAAATGCATATTGCATCCCTTCAAATTTCAAACTGACCCACTGCCAAAAAATCCCGCGCCGCCTTTCGAAACAGCGCGGGATTCATTTTGTCAGAAAATCACTTCAAGTAACTGAAAGGCTTAGAAAAAGCCTTTCCGCTGCCACCAACCGGCGCGCTTCGGCTTGTCCTCGGTCTTGGCTGCGGACTCTTCCGCAACGGTCGAAGACACCACCGGGGCGACTGGCGCCTCCGCTGCCGCCGGCTTGCGCCGCGACGGGCGGGCCTTCGGTGCCTTCTCGACAGCCGCTGCCTCGTCGGACGCAGTGGCCGGTGTCTCGACCGGTGCTTCCGTCTCGGCGGCCGGCTCCTCGGCGACGACCTCGGCCGCGGCCTTCTTCGGCTTGGCGGCACGGCGCGGCTTCTTCGGCTTCTCGGTGCTTGGCGTGTCGTCATTGGCCGGAGCAAGCGCCGCCGGCTCTTCGGCTGGTGCGACAATTGCCGGCTCGCTGGCGATCACCTCGGGTGCGGAGACTTCGCCTTCGGACGCGTCGGCTGTTTCGCCGGCGCTCACCTCGGCTTCGCCTTCGCCATCTTCACGGCGATTGCGTTTGCCGCCGCGCTTGCCGCGCCGGCGCTTCTTGCCCTGGCCTTCGTCCGAAGCCTCAACCGTCTCGGACGTTTCGGCGACGCCAACTTGGGCGTCATCGTCGGCTTCCGCATCGCTATCGCTCGCCGAGTCGGAGAACTCAATGGCCGGCATCGAGACGGAAGCACCGTCCGTTGGCGCGCCATGTTCGCGGTCGCGATCCTTGCCGCCGCGACGACGCCGACGCTTGCGACGCTTGCGGTCACGGCCTTCGCCTTCCTCACTGGCGGCAGCAGGTCGGGGTTGTTGCTGCGGCTGCTGGCGTGGCTGTTCGGCCTGCACCGGCGCCTCATCGTCTTCCTCGACGACGACAATCTCTTCCTCGGGCTCTTCCGGTTCGACATAGGCCGGGAAGCTGCGTGCCTCGACAAAGCCTTCCGGCTTTTCAGCCAACGCGCCGCGGAAGATCGCATAATGCTGCGCGCCGACGGAATCGTCGGCCTCGATGGTGATCGTCAGCCCAAACCGGCTTTCGAGTTCCACGAGCGTGCCGCGCTTGTGGTTGAGCACGTAGAGCGCGGTCGCCGCCGGCGTCCGCACCGTGATGTGGCTGCGCGAATCCTTGAGCAGGAATTCCTCGATTGCCCGCACCACCAACAATGCGACCGAGGAATCGGACCGCACATGGCCGGTGCCGCCGCAATGCGGGCAGGGCTTCATGGTCGATTCCAGCACGCTGGCGCGGATGCGCTGGCGTGACATCTCCATCAGGCCGAAATGCGAGATACGGCCGACCTGGATGCGCGCACGATCGTTCTTGAGGTGATCCTTCAGCCGCTTCTCGACGGAGCGGTTGTTGCGGTTCTCCTCCATGTCGATGAAGTCGATGACGATCAGGCCGGCGAGATCGCGCAGCCTGAGCTGGCGGGCGACTTCCTCGGCCGCTTCCAGATTGGTGTGGAGCGCGGTGTCCTCGATCGAGTGCTCCTTGGTGGAGCGGCCCGAATTGACGTCGATGGCAACCAGCGCCTCGGTCTGGTTGATGATGATGTAGCCGCCGCTTTTCAGCGTCACCTGCGGCTGCAGCATACGGTCGAGCTGCGCTTCGATGCCATTGCGCACGAAGATCGGCGTCGTGTCGCGGAACGGCTGAACCACCTTGGCGTGGCTCGGCATCAGCATGCGCATGAAGTCCTTGGCTTCGCGGTAGCCTTCCTCGCCGGAGACCAGAATCTCGTCGATATCCTTGTTGTAGAGGTCGCGCACCGAGCGCTTGATCAGGCTGCCTTCCTCGTAGACCAGGGCAGGGGCCGTGGACTGCAAGGTGAGATTGCGGACATTTTCCCAAAGCCGCATCAGGTATTCGTAATCGCGCTTGATCTCGGCCTTGGTGCGGCTCTCGCCGGCGGTGCGCAGGATGACGCCCATGCCCTGCGGCACTTCGAGATCGGCAACGACCTCCTTGAGGCGCTTGCGGTCGACCGCGCTGGTGATCTTGCGCGAAATGCCGCCGCCGCGCGCCGTGTTCGGCATCAGCACCGAATAGCGGCCGGCAAGCGACAGATAGGTGGTCAGCGCCGCGCCCTTGTTGCCGCGTTCTTCCTTGACGACCTGCACCAGCAGGATCTGCCGGCGCTTGATCACTTCCTGGATCTTGTACTGGCGGCGCACCGGCTTGCGGCGGTTGCGCACCTCTTCCAGCGCATCCTCGGCACCGACCGATTCGACCTCGTGATCATCCGGATGCGAGGACTGTACTTCTTCCAGCATGCCACGGTCATTGTCGCCGGACGTCGCTTCGCTGCCCTGTTCGGCCTGCGAGACGGGTTCGGAAATCACATCGCCTTCGACCGCGGCCGCGATCGATGTCGGGCCACCCTCGCGGGTTTCGGTTTCGTCCTGCTCGGCTGAAGCTTCGTCATGCTCGGACGTGCCGGCATGTTCAGGCGTATCGCCATGTTCGGACGTATCGGCAGCGTGTTCGATGATCTCGGAGGTGTGGGAAATTTCCTCGACAACGATGTCGCCATTGTCACTGCCTTCGCCTGGCTCGCCGGAGCCTTCGCCTGCCTCGCCCGCATCGCGCTTGTGCTCACCGCGGTCGCGGGTCTTGCCGCCGCGCCGGCGGCCGCGCCGTCCACGATCGCGGCTCTGGCGATCATCGCCGTCGCCGTCCTCGTTCTCCTCGTCCTCGGCCTCCTGCGCTTCCGCGCGCAGCAGTGCCTGACGATCGGCGACCGGAATCTGGTAGTAGTCGGGGTGAATTTCACTGAAGGCCAGAAAACCGTGACGGTTTCCGCCATATTCGACAAAGGCCGCCTGAAGCGAGGGCTCTACGCGCGTTACACGGGCTAGGTAGATGTTTCCTTTGAGCTGTTTCTTGTCCTGGGATTCAAAGTCGAATTCTTCAATACGGTTACCGCGAACGACGACAACGCGTGTTTCCTCCGGGTGGGAGGCGTCTATCAGCATTTTGTTGGGCATTATTTCGTTTCCCCCCGGCAGCCGTCAGCCGCAGCTTGCGAGGCAATGCCTGCTGCTGCGTGTCTGGAGTGTGGGTGCCGGATATCTTAACGTCCGCCGGCCGCCACTTGAGCGCCATGGCGGTGCCGCCCGCAGCCATATTGGCGCGGTTTGTTGCGGACCTTTCCATGATTGCGCTTGAAGCCATCGTCACCAGCAGAACCTTTTGAACCAAAGCCCGGACGAACCGGACCAGCTTGTTTGCTCATACAGAGCCGGCGCGGGAACAAACCCGGCCGTTTTCCTCACGCAGGCGATTCCCCCGCCACGGGCGCACACCTGCGAAATTCGTCGCGATCACCTGGACCCTTTTCGCGTGAAGCGAAAGGAGCCGCCTTTTTCATCTGACCCTGTAGCAGGAAGCTGCGGAGGAGGGCGGTTCCAGGATTGCAGTGATCCACCATCGCTTTTATGATTTGGCGGGGTGGAAGGCAACCCCGATTTCCGATGCCGGCAAAAAGCAGTTCCGTAACGTAAGTATGGGTTTCGACCCTTGTATGAAAAGGCTTGGTTAACCTTCTCTGGATACCAATCGTTAATCGAGTTCGCGGCCTAACCGGCACTTCGACAAAAACGACCGGGCGCCTGGCGCCAAACCGGGAGCGACTGGAAGAGAAATGGGACCGGCGGACTTCACAGACAAGGGATGTCGTGTTGGCGGCCGGATCCTGGCCTTTTTCCGTCTCTTGCTGCTGCTGACGATCTCCTCCGCCTTTTCCTCGATTGCCCAAGCCGCCGACGCTCCGCTCGTGGCAAAAGGCTACAAGATGGCGGGCGACGCCACCAAGATGCGCATCGTCATGGATTTCGATCGCGAACCCGATATCAAATGGTTCCTGCTGCGCGGTCCCAACCGGCTCGTCCTCGACCTCGCGAATACGAGATTCGCCATTGACGCCAAGGATTTGAAGGCACGCGGCCTGGTCAAGGGCGTGCGCCTGGGCGAGCTCGGCGAAGGCGTTTCGCGGCTGATCCTCACCGGCAAGGGCCCTTTCGCCGTCGACAAGCTCGATGTGCTCAAGAATGAGGACGGAACCGGATACCGCATTGCCATCGACATATCGGCGGCCTCCGCACGCGAGTTCGATGCCGCACTGGCCAATCAGGCGCTGACCACCGGATCGACGGTTTCGACCGACAAGGGAGAGCGGGTCGGCACCGGACCGGTCTCCAATCCGGGCCATCGCTTCACCGTCGTCATCGACCCAGGCCATGGTGGCATCGACGGCGGCGCCGAGGGATTGAACGGCACCATTGAGAAGAACGTCACGCTGGCCTTCGCCACGGAGCTGCGCGACAAACTCGCCGCCGTCGGCAATTACGATGTGTACATGACGCGCGACACGGACGAATTCCTGCGTCTGGACGACCGCGTGCGCATTGCCCGACAGCACGAGGCCGACCTGCTCATTTCCATCCATGCCGACACAATCAGCGTCAAGGGCATTCGCGGCGCCACCGTCTACACCGTTTCCGACAAGGCTTCGGATCCCGAGGCGCAGGCGCTTGCCGACCGGGAAAACCTCTCCGACCAGTTCGCCGGCATGGAAATCAAGAACGACAGCAAGGAAGTCACCGACATCCTGATCGACCTGATCCGCCGCGAAACGCACAATTTCTCGATGAGTTTCGCCCACACGCTGGTCGGCCAGTTGTCGACCAGCGTCGGCCTTATCAACAATCCGCAGCGTTCGGCGGGCTTCAAGGTGCTGAAAGCACCCGATGTGCCGTCCGTGCTGGTCGAACTCGGTTACCTCTCAAATGCCAAGGACGAGGCGCAACTGCTCAACGCCGACTGGCGCGGCAAGGCGGCCCAGAGCATAACCAATGCCGTCGCGCTTTTCGCTTCGGCCAGGGCCGGATCGGGAACCGGAGGCTGACATGCCCGGCGGCGCCTGCAACCGGAGGCGGCGTTGCTCGGCGACAACACCCGGTGCTTTTATTTCCGGCACGCGGCCGCGAAATCCGGCATTGCCGTATTTTGTCCACATGGTGGCGACAAGGGTTTTCGATTACGGATTGGGACCGGCTCGAAAGCTTGCGCGAAAGGCGGCTTCGTTTAGGAAATTCCCGAACCAAGGACTGGAGCGGGTATGATTCGTCTCATTGGCTATTTTTTCGGCATCGGCACGACGCTGGCCCTTCTGGTCGCGGCGGGCGTTGCCATCTACATCGGCCATTTGTCGAAGGATCTGCCCGACTACGAGGTGCTGGCCAAATACGAGCCCCCGGTGACCACCCGCATCCATTCGTCGGATGGCGCGCTGATGGCCGAATATGCCCGCGAACGGCGCCTGTATCTGCCGATCCAGGCCATACCGGATCGCGTCAAGGCGGCCTTCCTGTCGGCGGAAGACAAGAACTTCTACAACCACCCCGGCATCGACGTGACCGGCCTCGGCCGCGCCATCATCGTCAACCTGCAGAATCTCGGCTCGGGCAGGCGTCAGGTCGGCGCCTCGACGATCACCCAGCAGGTGGCGAAGAACTTCCTGTTGTCCTCGGACCAGACCTACGAGCGCAAGATCAAGGAGATGATCCTCGCCTTCCGCATCGAGCAGGCCTATCCCAAGGATCGTATTCTCGAGCTCTACCTCAACGAAATCTTCTTCGGCTTCGGCGCCTATGGCGTCGCCGGCGCCGCGCTGACCTATTTCGACAAGTCGGTCAACGAGCTGAGCGTGGCCGAGGCCGCCTATCTGGCTTCCCTGCCGAAGGGCCCGAACAACTACCACCCCTTCAAGCATGCCGATCGCGCGCTGGAGCGCCGCAACTGGGTCATCGACCAGATGGTCGAGAACGGCTACGTCACGCGTGAGGAAGGTGCCAACGCCAAGGCCGAGCCGCTGGGCGTGACGCCGCGCCGCAACGGCAGCTATCTGTTCGCCGGCGAGTACTTCACCGAAGAGGTGCGCCGCCAGATCATCGCCCGTTATGGCGAGAATGCGCTTTACGAAGGCGGCCTTTCCGTCCGCACCACACTCGATCCGAAGATCCAGCTCATAGCCCGCAAGTCGATGCAGAACGGGTTGATGAAATACGACACCCTGCGCGGTTATCGCGGGCCGGTGACGTCAATCGACGTGTCCGGAGACTGGGGCGTGCCGCTGGGCAGCGTCAAGGGGCTGGAGGATGTTCCCGAATGGTCGCTCGCCGTCGTGCTCGACAGTTCCGCGACCGGCCTGTCGATCGGCCTGCAGCCCGCGCGCCAGGCGTCGGGCGAGATCGCCAAGGAACGCGTCGAAGGCACCGTCAGCAAGGAAGACATGGGTTTTGCCATGCGCCATGTGGTCGACGGCAAGACCGTCAAGGCCAAGTCGCCGGCGGAGGTGTTGAAGCCGGGCGACGTCATCTTCGTGCAGAAGAACGACGGCTCCGATGGCGCCTACAGCCTGCGCCAGGTTCCCGAGGTGGAGGGCGGCCTGATCGCAATGGATCCGCATACCGGCCGTGTGCTGGCCATGGTCGGCGGCTTCTCCTACGCGCAGTCCGAATTCAACCGCGCGACGCAAGCCATGCGCCAGCCAGGCTCCTCGTTCAAGCCGATCGTCTATTCGGCGGCTCTCGACAATGGCTATACGCCGGCCTCGGTGATCATGGATGGGCCGATCACCATCCAGAGCGGCAACACGACCTGGACGCCGAAGAATTACGACGGCACCGTCGCTGGTCCGGCGACCCTGCGCTCCGGCATCGAGAAGTCGCGCAACCTGATGACGGTGCGGCTTGCCAACGACATGGGCATGAAGCTTGTCGTCGAATATGCCGAGCGCTTTGGCGTCTACGACCATCTGGCGCCGTATCTGCCGATGGCGCTGGGCTCCGGTGAAACGACGGTGATGCGTATGGTGTCGGCCTATTCGATCATGGCCAATGGCGGCAAGTCGATCAAACCATCGCTCATCGACCGTATCCAGGACCGCTACGGCAAGACGGTGTTCAAGCAGGACGAACGTGGCTGCCAGGGCTGCAACGCGACCGAATGGCAGAACCAGCCTGAGCCGGAACTGGTCGACAACTCCGAGCAGGTGCTCGATCCGATGACCGCCTACCAGATCACCTCGATGATGGAAGGCGTCGTGCAGCGCGGCACCGGCGCCACCATCGGCGAACTCGGCCGCCACATCGCTGGCAAGACCGGAACGACCAACGACGAAAAGGACGCCTGGTTCATCGGTTACACGCCTAACCTCGTCGTCGGTCTCTACATGGGCTACGACACGCCGCGCGGCCTTGGCCATGGCGCCACCGGCGGTGGTCTCGCGGCACCTATCTTCAAGGACTTCATGCGGGTGGCGCTGGACGGCACGCCCAATGTCGACTTCAAGGTCCCGGACGGCATGAGTCTGGTCGCCATCAATCGCAAGACCGGCATGCGCGCCGCATCGGGTGATCCCGGCACCATCATCGAAGCCTTCAAGCCGGGTACCGGTCCCGCCGACAGCTATTGGGTGATCGGCATGGGCGCCGATGGCTCCAATGCCACGGGTGGCGCGCTGTCGCCGCAGGCCAATCAAGCCATCCAGTCCGGCGGCGGCGGCCTCTACTGACGATTTTCAGGAGCGGATGGGCTGGCCTTGCGCCGGCCCATTTTGCTTTACAGCCGGCGGCGGCCTCCCTATGTATCGCCGACCAATTTCAGCAAACAGGACAGAACAGCCAGCCATGCGCGCGGAAACGCAGAACATTGTCGACGAGATCAGGCAGGCGATCACCCTGCTGAGGAGGCATCTTTGACTGGGATCAGGCCATAAAGCGGCTTGAATACCTCAATGTGCGCGCCGAGGACGCCAGCCTCTGGAACGAACCGCTGGAAGCGCAGAAGCTGATGCGCGAACGCCAGGGCCTCGAGGAGGGCATCGCCTCGGTGAGAGGCCTGACGCAGGCGCTGGAAGACAATATCGGCCTGATCGAGCTCGGCGAGGAAGAGCGCGACGAGGGCGTGATCGCCGAAGCCGAAGCCGCGCTCCGTTCGATGCAGGGCGAAGCGAAGGCCCGCCAGGTCGAGACGCTGCTGTCGGGTGAAGCCGACGCCAACGACACTTATCTCGAAATCCATGCCGGCGCCGGCGGCACCGAAAGCCAGGATTGGGCCTCGATGCTGCTGCGCATGTACACGCGCTGGGCCGAGCGGCGCCGCTTCAAGGTCGAGGTGCTGGAAGTGCATGACGGTGAAGAGGCCGGCATCAAGTCCGCCACGTTGATGATCAAGGGCCACAATGCCTATGGCTGGATGAAGACGGAATCGGGCGTTCATCGCCTGGTGCGTATTTCGCCCTATGACAGCAATGCGCGCCGCCATACGTCCTTCGCCAGCGTCTGGGTCTATCCGGTCATCGACGACACGATCGAGATCGACGTTTCCGAATCCGATGTCCGCATCGATACCTATCGCTCGTCCGGCTCCGGCGGCCAGCACGTCAACACCACCGATTCGGCTGTTCGTATCACCCATCTTGCGACCGGCATCGCTGTCGCCTGCCAGGCCGAACGTTCGCAGCACAAGAACAAGGCCAAGGCCTGGGAAATGCTGCGCTCGCGCCTCTACGAGGAAGAGCTGAAGAAGCGCGAGGCGGTTGCAAACGCCACCGAAGCGTCGAAGAGCGATATCGGCTGGGGTCACCAGATCCGCTCCTATGTGCTGCAGCCCTATCAGCTGGTGAAGGATCTTCGCACCGGCGTCGAGAGCACCAACCCGTCGAGCGTGCTGGATGGCGACCTCGATGATTTCATGGAAGCCTCGTTGTCGCAGCGCATCGAAGGTGGTGCGGGTGAAGCCGTGGCGGACCTGGACTAAGGCTATGCTCATATTCAGGTGAGGCCGGCCTGCAAACGGCGGCTTCCTGCGCTTCCGGTGCTCACGGACCCGAATGTCCGCTCCGCTCCGGTTCTCGGAACCCACCATTTTCGACTCGGCCTGACCTGAATCTGAACATACCCTTCGCACCTTAGCGACGGAGGAGAGAATGACTCGCAAGCTCACTGGAAAGTGCTTTTGCGGCGCGGTTCACTACGAAGTCGCGGACGAATTCATCTATGCCGCGAATTGCCATTGTTCGAACTGCCGCCGCACCACCGGTTCGGCCTTCAAGCCTTTCGCCGGCATCGAACGTGACAAGTTTGCTCTCACCGCGGGGCACAACAAGCTCCTGATCTTCGGTGACCAAAGCGGCCATGACGCGCATTGCGGCCGGTGCGGTTCATTGCTCTATTCGCTCGTCCGCGAGGGCGCTTTCGTCCATGTCGCCATGGGTACCCTTGTCGACGATCCGGCCATCCGACCGACCGCGCACATCTTCGTTGGCTCGAAGGCCGGCTGGTTCACCATCGCCGACGGCCTGCCGCAATATCAAGAGCATGTGATTGCCGATCGGCCATAGGCCGGAACCACAGCGCACCAATCCCGTTTAGTCGATACCTGTTTGCCGGGAGTTGATTTCAGCGGTCGATAGCGGATGATTGGTTGGCATGCGCCGCGGTACTCGTGAACGCAGCAATTTCTTGCGCCGACTCACATTTGCGCTCACCATCACGGCATTGAGGGGAGACAAAAAGCATTTATGGCCGGGCGCGGCATATCTGCAAGCTGACGATCTGGCCGCTGGGAAGACACGTTCTGGGAACGGGCAAGCGAAATGCTTGATGCTCGTTTGAAAGGAACGCTTCCATGTCTGCTGCCACATCCAGATCGGCCCATGCCGTTCAACCGGCTGGCCGACTTTTGTTTTCCCTGTTCGCAATCGGCGCAATCGCAATGCTGACGGCACCCGCCTTTGCGCATGACGCCACACCGACAGCGGCAAAGCCACTAGGCTGGAGTTACCCATTCGCATGCTGCGCCAACTATGATTGTCGTACGACCCATACTGGCGAAGTGTTGGAAAAACCCGAGGGTTATGTCATCGCCGGCACGGGTGAGGTTGTTCCCATGAGCGACAAGCGCGTCAAGGACAGCCCGGACGGTGAGTTCCACTGGTGCGCGCATCAGGCCGGTCTCGACGCCGGCAAGACAATCTGCCTGTTCGTGCCGCCGCGCTCTTATTGACGAAGACATCCGCGGTCGCGTGTAACGGGGCAGGTTGGCGACTTGCCGGAGCCTGTCTATGCCCGCAGGCCGGGCATTCGCGGTTCGGTGGATGCATGATGGCAGGCAGTTGTCAGGAGCACCTCTTTATGCTGCCTTTGCCGCTTAGGTGGCGGGCAATGGAGAGGAACTCGTTGATGACCATCAAGGCAAGCTGTCATTGCAGGGCGACGACGTTCGAGGTTTCGCAGGCACCGCGGACCGTGACGCAATGCACCTGTTCGTTCTGCTCGAAGCGTGGCTCGCTCTGGGCATACTACATTCCATCGCAATTCAAGCTCACCAGCCCTATGGAGAACGTTTCTTTCTACCGATGGGGGTCGAAGACCGTAAAGCATGGGTTTTGCGCCACCTGCGGCTGCGGCACCTTCACGGAAACGCCGGACTGGTCGAAGGGCGAGCCGGATTTCGATAATCCCAAGATCAGCGTCAATTCGCGGCTGTTCGATGATTTCGATCTGGACAAAGTCGAAGTGGTGGTCATCGATGGCAAGAATCTCTGGTAGCCTTCAGGCGATCCCAGTGCGGCGATGCGGCGCCTTCGCCGGGGTATTGGTCCCCGGAAAAGCCGTGGGCGGCGTTTTTGCCGTTCCGCTTTTCGCCGCAATTCATGGTACAAGTCGCCGCAAGGGCTGATTTGGCGCCACCGCAAGGCGTGACTTGGAGAGGGACCATCCTATGAAAAAGACTGTGCTCGTCGTCGTGGCGACGGCTGTGCTCGTGAGTGCCTGCACCACCACTGATCCGTATACAGGCGACCAGAAGATTTCCAACACCGCTGCCGGCGCTGGCCTTGGCGCCTTGGCTGGTGCCAGCCTTGGCCTGCTTGCCGGCGGCAATGACCGCCGCAACGCGCTGATCGGCGCGGGCATCGGTGCGCTCGCCGGCGGTGCCATCGGCGCCACCATGGACCAGAACGAAGCCGAACTGCGCCGGCAACTCGAGGGTACCGGCGTCAGTGTCACCCGTAGCGGTGACCAGATCATCCTCAACATGCCCTCCGATATTACCTTCAACTCAGATCAGGACGCTGTGAAGCCCGGCTTCTACCAGGTGCTGAACTCGGTCGCTCTGGTGCTGAAGAAGTTCAAGCAGACCACGGTCGATGTGTTCGGCCACACCGATTCGACTGGTGGGGATCAGCACAATTTCGACCTGTCCCAGCGGCGCGCCCTGGCGGTCGCCAACTATCTGTCTGGCCAGGGCGTCGATCAGCGCCGCTTCGCGGTCACCGGCTTCGGCAAGACGCGTCCGGTCGCATCCAACGCGACGGCCGAAGGCCGTGCCCAGAACCGCCGCGTCGAAATCCAGTTGTCGCCGCTTACCTGATCTGTTCGGCGAGGGAATGCGAAACGGCCCCGCGTTGGGTAATGCAGTTCACTTAAGTTGGGCTGGATGAGGATCTGGTAAGACCTATCGAGCAGGATGGAGATTCGTTTCCATCCTGTTCGTG